>JAABQN010000108.1 GCA_011391455.1 Nitrospiraceae bacterium | reverse complement strand
CGCCTCTTCTTCGGAGTCACTATTGTATGGACAGAGGCACGTGGAACGAGGGTCTACCAAGACCATGCGTTGCGCGAGCACAGGAGATCAACAGATCGACAAACACACAAACCCCCTTTCCTCTACGTCTACTGCAATTCCAGCTCTGGAAACTTTGCTTTGTAGTCAGCATGGCTGACGCGAATGACTTTTAGGGCTTCCTCGCGACCATAGATGCTTGTAATTTCGACTTTATGGTGGATGCTGCCCGGCGCACTTTTATAGGTGAGGAAATAGTGCTGGAGACGATCGAGAAGCGCCAGTGGAACTTGGCTGATATCGGTATAGCCTCCGTAGGTCGCATCGTCTTTCATGACAGCAATGATCTTATCGTCTGCTTCCCCACCATCTGCCAGACTGAAGCCACCGATGGGCAGGGCCGTGAGAAGAATGTCGCTGTGTGGAATCGTCTTCTCTGTGAGGACGCAGATATCGAGGGGATCGCCATCCCCCACGATACCTGTTCGCTTGGTCCGTGCCGAAAACAAGGCCGCGACGCCGTCACTGCAATACGTTTGCGGAACCAGCCCATAATACACGGGACAATAGTTTGAAAATCGCTGTGGGCGATCGACCTTGAGGAACCCGCTCACCTTATCCACTTCGTACTTCACCGTGTCAGTCGGGACAATCTCGATGTACGCTGTCACCACTTCCGGGGCCTGGGCTCCGATAGGGACGCCATGCCAGGGATGGGCTCTGAACATCAAGCGCATCAGTCGCAGCATGGAATCAGCCCGGTTACCGCTTATCACGTCTTCTCCATTTGAATGCAACCCACACTGCGTGCAGCTTTCTCACCTACATGCCCACTGGCACGCCGAGACATGCCACTAGCCCATGCGAGGGCCTCAATTCTCTCTCTTATTTTCACTTATAGAGGGCATGGCCAGTCTGCTCTTGACTGCGCGCGTCGAACGAGCACATTCCTATCGTGCGCGTTCCGCGAGCAAAAAGGGCACCTGGCTATGCCCTCCCTCCCCTTGGCTGTTCCAGAAACAATCTCACTGCCACCTTCTGTCCTTTGATCCTGGTCCGGCTGAGGGTGGTGATGATCTCACGGGCCAGCACTTCCGGCACTTCCACCAGCGAGAACCGATCCATCACTTCGACGGCGCCGATCACATTTGAATTGAGCCCTGCCTCATTGGCAATGGCCCCAACAAGGTCGCCCGGCCTGATTCCAGCCTCTCGGCCTGCCCCGATATACACCTTGGCCATCCCCGCAGTTCGTCCGCCACGGCCAGGCGCGTTGAATGGTCTGCCCTGCCCTTCTCTGGGCATCATGCCGCCGGCCCGTCCTCGTGGATCTCCCATAGGACGCCGCGCCATCGATGGCCGCTCCGGCGGCCTGGACGATACTGCCGGGATATCCTGCTCCTTTCGCTCTCCACCCTGCATGCGAAAGACGAGTTTCATGGCCGCAGCCGCCACCTCCAGGGGATCTCCCTGATCGGCGAGGGAAGCGACCACGGCTCGAAACAGGTCCAGGTCTCCGGCTGCGAGCACTTCTTCAATCTCGCCCTTAGTTCTTGCCAACCGTTTCGTGCGAAGATCGCCGACGGTCGGCACTTGCGTCACGACAATTTTGGCTTTTGTGAGCTGCTCGATGTTCCACAACAACCGCTGCTCGCGCGGATCAATGACGGTGATCGCCGACCCTTCACGCCCGGCCCGACCAGTTCGTCCGATCCGATGGACATAGCCTTCCGGCGACGTGGGCAGATCGTAGTTCACCACATGCGACACGGATGGAATATCCAAACCCCGCGCCGCCACATCGGTGGCCACAAGGAGTTCGGTCTGTCCGGCTCGAAACGAATTCATCACGCGATCGCGCTGAGGCTGATTCATGCCGCCATGGATCGCTTCAGCCCGGTGGCCACGACTGGTCAGCATTGCCGTAATCTCATCGACTTCGATACGCGTACGGCAGAATACGAGGGCCGACTTCGGAGCCTCCACATCCAGAATACGAGCCAATGCCGCTTCCTTATGTTGCCTGGCCACAATATAGGCTGTCTGATGCACACGCGGCGCAGCACCGGCTTTGAGCGGTTCCTTGGCAATCTTGATCTCGACCGGCTCCTTGAGATGGCGCTTGGCGATGGAGGCGATCCGCGCCGGCATGGTAGCGGAGAACAACGCCGTCTGCCGCTCTTTGGGTGTCTGCTCTAAAATGGCATCCAGATCCTCGGCAAAACCCATGTCCAGCATCTCATCGGCCTCATCCAGCACGACCATCTGAATCGTCTTGAGCTGCAGAGTCTTTCGACGGATATGATCCAGAGCCCGCCCAGGCGTCGCCACGATGACATCGACACCGCGCCTGAGCGCTTGGAGCTGCAGACCCATCGCCTGGCCTCCATAGACCGGGAGCACGGAGATTTTCAATTCTTTGCCATACCGCGTGACGGCTTCGCCGACCTGTATGGCCAGCTCTCTGGTCGGCACCAGGACAAGCGCGGAGGGGCAACGCCGCGCCGAATGGGCGATGCGTTGGAGCAACGGCAGCGTGAAGGCTGCCGTCTTGCCGGTTCCTGTTGCCGCTTGACCCAAGAGATCGCGTCCCGCCAATAATGGAGGAATCGCCTCCCGCTGGATCGGCGTGGGCTCTTCATAGCCCAACGTATCGAGCGTCGTCAGGAGGGCCGCTTCCAGGCCCAGTGCCGCGAAGCCTGGAGAAAAACCCTTTGCAGGCATTTCGGCCGGTGGATGTGTGCTGTCATGTTTCATAGAATGCCTCGAAGGATTTTTTCCGCTGCACTGTTGGTCGATTGATAGCCGGACTGTAACCAAGTTGTTGTCATACTACTGGAGTTCTACTGAGAAGAGATAGCAGGCCGGCAAAAAAGTCTCTGCGTTCACCCGCCCACCCCGTTCCGCCAAGTCGCGATCTCTCC
The DNA here is from genome assembly GCA_011391455.1 of Nitrospiraceae bacterium. GTDB lineage: Bacteria > Nitrospirota > Nitrospiria > Nitrospirales > Nitrospiraceae > Palsa-1315. Next base: position 4,005 of record JAABQN010000108.1, on the reverse strand, counting down.
CCTAAGGGGATATCCAACTACTCCACTTTCTGTGTATAGGGCTCTTGGGAGGTTTCTATTGCGGCCGTCGAACGAGCACAGCTTTATCGTGCGCGTTCCGGGAGCAGAGAAATCTCCCAAGGGCCCTATGCTTCCTTTCACTCTTCTGGCGGCTGGATCGGCCCCGCCCACTCCCCTTTGGCCAGCGACACTTCTTGAAACCCGCCGTCCGGCCATTGAAACTGGCCGACTTCATCCACTTGTACAATAAAGGCGTCTGCCTCATGTGCGAGGCCACGGAACCAGTACCATCCGGCCGCTGTGGGTTTGCCCTCGGTCCATCGATAGTCGACCATCTATCCGTTTCCTTTTCGTCTCTAGCACAAGTCTGATACAGTCCGAGAGGATATTGCAGTATGCATTGTGCCGCAGGCTGTTCAAAAAGACCGTCCAGCAAGGCCGCAGACGATGAAAGCACCGGAGGCGTAGCCTCTGGGCTACGTTGAGGATGCTTTCGAGGTGAGAACGACGCTGGCGGACTTTTTCAACAGCCTGTGAGAACACCGAACTTATCATGTCTACACTCCCAATAGAAGATGTGTTGCCGGCTCTTTGCCGGACGCTGGAGGAAGGACGCAATGCGCTGCTGACCGCCGCGCCCGGCGCAGGGAAGACGACGCGTGTGCCGCTGGCCTTGCTCGACGCCCCCTGGCTCGACGGAAAGAAGCTGCTCATGCTGGAGCCGCGGCGGCTTGCCGCCAGGGCCGCGGCCCATCGCATGGCATCCACGCTAGGTGAATCGGTCGGTGAAACAGTCGGCTATCGCATGAGGCTCGACACGAAGGTGGGGCCGAAAACAAAAATCGAAGTGGTCACGGAAGGCATTCTCAGTCGCCTGCTCCAGCAAGATCCTGCACTCAGCGATTACGCGATTGTCCTTTTCGATGAATTCCACGAACGAAGCTTGCAGGCCGATACGGGCCTGGCTCTCTGTCTCGAATCGCAACGGCTCTTTCGCCCCGATCTCCGCCTGCTCGTCATGTCGGCCACATTGGACTGCGGACCGGTCTCGGATCTGTTGGGCCAAGCGCCGGTGATCTCCTGTGAAGGCAAGATGTTTCCCGTAGAAACCCGTTACCTGGATCAGCCTCTCTTAGGCCATCTGGATGTCGCAGTCGTCCAATCGATCAGACGCTCGCTCGCGCAGGACCAAGGCAGCCTCCTGGTCTTCCTGCCCGGCATGGCAGAGATTCGCCGCGTCGAACGAAAGCTCCTCGATCTGAACTTGGGTCCACATATTCTTGTCGCGCCGCTCCATGGCGACCTGCCGCAAGAGGCGCAGGACCGAGCAATCGCTCCCACTCAAGCGGGCATGAAAAAGATCGTGCTGGCCACCTCGATTGCCGAAACCAGTTTGACGATCGACGGAGTGCGCGTCGTCATCGATGCAGGTTTGCTGCGCGTGCCTCGCTTTGACCCGCGATCGGGACTCACAAGGTTGGCTACCATTCGCGTCACCCAGGACTCTGCCGAGCAACGCCGTGGCAGAGCCGGTCGCCTCGAACCGGGCATCTGTTCCCGCCTCTGGACCTCTGCGGAACATCAATCATTGGCCCCGCGTCGCCCTCCGGAGATGCTCGACTCGGACCTGGCAACGCTGCTACTCGAATTGGCTCTCTGGGGCACAGCCAATCCAGCCGAATTGTCCTGGCTCACTCCCCCACCGCCCGGGGCTGTGGCCCAGGCGAGAGCCTTGCTCATCGACCTTGGCGCGCTCAATGCCGAGGGCCAGATCACCGCTCATGGAAAACAGATGGCAGAGCTGCCACTTCATCCACGTCTTGCGCACATGCTGCTCAAATCTGTGCCGTTGCAGCTCGGCCAGCTTGCATGCGAGCTGGCCGCCCTGCTCAGCGAGAGAGATATTCTTCGAGGCCCTTCCGGATGGCGCAACGCCGATCTACGCCTCCGTGTCGATGTCTTGCACGGACAGCACGATCACACGGCAGGCGCCACCGTCGACCGTGCCGCCTGCCAGCGAGTCAGACGCACCGCCGATCTGTGGCAGCGGCAACTTTCGCGGTCGGCTTGTTCAGGCAGGCACGATCATCTTGATGAGGTCGGACTCTTGCTCGCACTCGCCTACCCGGATCGCATTGCCCAGCGCCAACGTGGGGACAATGCACGCTATCTTATGGCGAATGGACGGGGCGCCCTCTTCGCGAACCCTGATCCTCTTGGATCGGAAGACTATCTGGTCGTTGCCGATCTGGACGGCGGCCAGCAATGGGCCAGGATTGATCTGGCAACGCCGATACGGCTTCGCGAACTTGAGACCCTCTATGCAGGCCAGATTCAAGTAGTGGATGAGGTATCGTGGGATGACACAGCACACATGGTTCGTGCGACGAGACAGCGTCGATTGGGCTCACTCATTCTGTCTGAGCAGGGACTCTCGAAGCCGGACCCTTCGATGATTTCGATGGCATTAGTACAGGGCCTTCGTCGTGCAGGACTCGACAGGCTGGCCTGGACTCCGGAGCTGCGTCAGTGGCGAGCCCGAGTGGGATTCCTCCGTCGGATCGAAGGTCAAGAGTCGCGATGGCCCGATCTGTCGGACGAAGCATTGCTACAGACGCTCGACGATTGGCTGGCGCCCTATCTATCCGGGCTGACGACGCTCGACCGAGTCACGAGGTTCGATCTCACCCAGCCCTTGCACGCGCTCCTCTCCTGGGAGCAGTCGCGCCAACTCGAACAGTGGGCTCCCACTCATTTGACCGTCCCAAGCGGATCGAACGTTCGTGTGGAGTATGAGACGCCGGATCTGCCAATTCTAGCTGTGCGGTTGCAAGAAATGTTCGGCTGTAAGGACACGCCTCGTCTCGTCGACGGGAAGGTTCCGGTCATGCTGCACCTCCTGTCTCCGGCAAAACGGCCAGTGCAGGTGACAAGAGACTTAGCCAGCTTCTGGGCCAACACCTATCAAGAAGTCCGCAAAGAACTCCGTGGCCGCTACCCCAAACACTCCTGGCCCGACGATCCGCTCACCGCCCCGCCAACAGCCAAAGCTAAACGGCGGGCTTCTTGACGGCTGGAGACAAGCTCCAGTCAGCTGGCCGACGCGAGTCTCTTGGGGTGAGTCTCAAACTGAAAATCCATCAGGTTCACCGCCTGGGGTCGTTTTGAAAGGTACAGAACCTCAATGCCGACAACTTGATTGGACTTGTCATAGTCCACAATCACGCCGGGGGCGACCTCTTCGGACTCTTCCACCGGCACATCGACCAATTGGAGATGCAATGCATCCGCCTCTTCATCGACTCTGAGTCTCATAGCTGCCTCCTCATCTTACGATCGAAATAACAGGTGACGATCCGCAAAGGATTGGTGGTTTTCTTGACGATCACGCGCAATACACGCCCGTCATACTCAGGAATTCTCCCAAGCCGATGCTCCAGGTCTGCATCGACAGAGTCAGGTTCCACACGCTCAGGCTGTTGTCAGACCCGCTCGACCCACTCCAAAAGGATGGCGGGACGCTTCCGTAAACTTTCGCGGGCATGATCGGTCAGATCGTAAGGCATGTACTCATCTGTGGCAAGTCAGATTCATATCCTGCTGCTCCATCGAAATCGAGGCATCGGGCAAATCCTTACATTTTATGGCTGAGATGCAACTCGCCGGTGCATTGGCAAACAAATCCGCATGTGTTCAATTGTTGAGGCATTCTACACAGGTTGAAGGAATGAAGGAATAGAAGACACAGGTTAATCCTCGCCCGCTCTTTCGAGCGGGCGCTACACCATTGAGCAAAATGGGAACAGCGGTTCATCCCCGCTCGCGCGGGGAACACGGGAAGGTTAGTTCTTGAGCTTTTTTGCGCGCCATGACCGTGCGGCTCGATTCGGTGCAATGCGATAGCGTGCCGTCTCTTCGGTCACATGGTCACCGGCATCGTCGGATTCGAGGACCACGCGCACGCGAGCATGGAGCTGCTGCGCCACCCGGCGCAGCATACTGAGC
>JAABQN010000107.1 GCA_011391455.1 Nitrospiraceae bacterium | reverse complement strand
GGTGCGGTTACCGGACTCTCGATCGCCTGCAATTTCGCGGTGGCCTCTCTCAGCTCATACCGGGCCTTCTCCAGCATCTGTTCTTTGATTCGCATCATGGCGGTGACGTCGGCGAGCAGCTGTGCGTCCTTGCCGGCAGAGACATGCCTCAACAGCCATCCGACTGCTCCGCCGATTCCTGCGGCAATGAGTAGGCATCCCAGCATTTGGTTGATGAATATGCTCATAACTGGGGCTGTCCTTTCACTTGCAGTTCGATGCGCCGATTGTGCTGGAGGGCGGCCCGACTCCCCCTCACTGTCAGCGGTCGTGAGTCGCCGTAGCCGACAGCAGTGAACTGCTTGGGCAGGCCGTGCTTGGTAAAGTAGCGCCGCACGGTATCAGCACGGTGCTGGCTGAGTTCAAGATTATACTCCGGCTCGCCGTATTTATCCGTATGCCCACCAATCTCGATGGGCATGGGAGGGAACTGCCGTAATTGGGCAATCAGCTGGTCCAGCGTCGCAAGACTATTGGGAGTTATCGTTGTGCTTGTTGATTCAAACTCGATGGACGAACGAGTGAGGATCTCATTCAATTTCTTCTGGAGCGAGACGGGGGAGACGTCAGTCAGCGATGGAACGGCCGGTGATGGGGTTACCGGTAGAGATGGAGCCTTTGGGATCTGGGCCAGCACCAGAGAGGGGGGCTTCGTGAGAGAAACTTTCTGGGATAGGACAAAGGGGGCGGGGGCCTTTGGTGATGAGGCCACCACCAGCAATGGAACTTTTGTTGCTGGAGCTTTCGTAGGCCGACCCGCCGTGATTGGACCAGCCAGAATACGATCTTCTAATTCCAGCCCTGTTTGCGTCAGAGGGGCAATAGTTTGTAGTACGCTGGCTTTGGCACGATCGCCGCCGACCTTGCCGCTGACGACGATCGTGCGGCCGTCGATGATGATGGAGCCTCGTTCCTTCATTTGCCCTAAGACAGGGAGGATCTGGGCGACGTTGTCAGCCCAGGCGACAGTCCCCGTTCTCGGATCTACCGTTAATTCATCAACGACGTTTCCTGGCGTGGTTCCATAGAGCGCTTGCGCCTGCTGAAGAATTGCAACCTTGCTGGCCTCATTGGGAAGTGAGCCACGAAGGATCAGCATTCCATACTCTGCACGCGCATGAAAGTTCGCAGGGATGGGAACGGCCGAGGCCATTGGTTGAGGAGCGTGCCGAGGAAGGCAGAAAAAGGCAAGGAGGGCAAGTGCAACAACTCCAGCTGCTAAAATCGCTGTACGCTTCATGGATCACTCCTTGGACGAATTGACACCTGCAAGCTTCTGTAAAACCTACCACATAAGTGAAAAAATGGTGGCAGGAGCCACTTTTAGCCAAATATTTTTTTAATATTTGAATCTGGACAGGATGCGTTCGGAAAGGCTGGTTTCTATTTGAGATTGGGAGATACCGTCGGAAATCATGAAGTCACGCCGCTTGCGACAGCGCTGTCTTATGCAGCCGCTCCACCTGAGTTTCGGAATGTAGTTGTACGGCCGGGAGACTTCACGCCATGAGAAGATGGTATCGTCTGTAATTTCAACTAGTTGCTGGCATAGAGGTTCTGGCTACGTCCTGATCAGAGCCGCTCGCCGTACTTGCGGTAATGCTCTTTTTTAGCTTCATCAATCCACTTGCCCCGCTTGATCCGGTCTGGGGCGGTGTAGAGCTTCTTTGCAATCGCGTTGATATCCTCCGGTTTCCAGCGTGCGATTTGAACAAAGGTGTACAGCCCCATCTTGTTTAGGGTTCGCGCAAAGACGGGGCCGATGCCGTGAATCTTACTCAGGTCGTCTTTTTGTGCATTCTTTGCCGCTTTCATCTGCTCGATCTGAAGGCTCAGCTGACTCCCATTCTGACTGGCCTGGCGAGGGGCCACGGCTTCCTTATCGGCTTTGATACGGGCTGGGGCCTGGACTTCAGTCGGGCGTTTTCGAAGACGGGTTTGCTCCTCTTGCTTTTCTCCCGCCAGTTTTATTTGACTCGTCAGTTGTTGTTGCTTTTCGAGGTCCTGCACCTGGCGCTGCAGGGCAAGGATCTGTGCGTCTCGCTCATGCAGGTGTTGCTCATCGAGCCGGAGCCGGGCGTGGAGTGTGTCTTGTGTTGCAAGTTGGTTTTGTAACGTGACATTCAGCGCTTCGTGTTGCGTGAGGGCACGGGCATATTTTGTCTCCCACTCAGTCAGCGATGCCTCCTGCTCCTGCAACTGTTGTTGGAAATGTTCGAGCGTGTCGATGCGCCGGTCTCGTTCGGCCAGTTGGCTGTCGAGTCGGTGCAATGAGGCTCGATGCTCGGCCTCTTGATCGGAGAGTTGCACTTCCAGCCAATGGACCCGCCCTTGGGCCGGCTCGAGTTCCTTCAGGCGCGCGCGCAGCAGATCGGCTTCTGAAACGACGGCTTCCAGCTCGACGATGCGACGTTGAAGATTCTGTCGTTCTTGCTCGTTCGTGGCGAGTGTCTGCTGGGCAGCTTGGCTGGTGAGATGCAACCGCTGAACCTCTTCCGCCTGTGCAGCCGAGGCAAGCGCGTCAGACTCGCTCGCGCGGCGGCGAGCAGAGGTATCATCCGCTTCCAGGACCGTCAGCTTCTGTGAGCGAACGGACAGTTCTTCTTGAAGCGCCAGAAGGCGGTCGTTTCGTGTTGCGAGTTCCTGCTGGGTGGATTGGCTGAGCTCTTCCGATTCAATCATCTTGCTTTCCAATAGCTGCATCGCAGCGGTTTGAACGTTCAGCTCATAGCGCGCCTTCTCCAGCATCTGTTCTTTGACTCGTAGTGTGGCAGTGACTTCCGTGAACTGTTGTGTGAGCAGGCTGGCGGACAGATTTCGAAGCAGCCATCCAACTACGACGCCAATGCCCCCCGCAATGAGAAGACAACCCAAAATCTGGCCGATGAGCGTGATCATAGGTCACCAGTTCCTTTTATTCGCAATTCAATACGACGGTTGCGTTGCAAGCCGGCTCGCGTCTGTGCCACCGACAGCGGTCGTGAGTCGCCATAGCCGACGGCGGTGAACTGATTGGTCAAGCCGTGATTGATAAAGTAGCGCCGCACGGCTTCAGCGCGGCGGCGGCTGAGTTGAAGATTATAGTCCGGCGCGCCGTACTTGTCCGTATGGCCGCCTATTTCAATAGTTGTATTAGGAGCACGACGCAAGATCGTAATCAGCTGGTCTAGTGTGGTCCGACTGCGGGGAAGCATCGTCGTGGCATTCGACTCAAATTCGATGGAGCCTTGCGTGAGGGTCTCATCTAACTTCTTCTGGAGCGTAGGGGAAGGAGCCGCGAGCTGAGCCGCGAGGATATGATCTTCCAGCTTAAGCCCTGTTTGTGTCAGAGGGGCGAGGTCTTGCAGGATGGAGGCCTTGGCGCGATCGCTATCGACTCGGCCGCTAAGAACAAGCGACCGTCCATCGATGATGACGGAACCTCGTTCCATCATGCGCCCTAAGATGGGAAGGGCCTTGGGGACATTGTCTATCCAATCTGCGGGCCCCACGCTCGGGTCCACCATTAACTCATCGACGACACGGCCAGGCGTAGCTCCATACAGTTCGTGGGCTCGCTGAAGGATTGTGGTTTTAATGGCCTCACTGGGGAGCGAGCCACGGAGGGTCAGATTTCCCTTCTCTATACGCGCATGAAAGCTGGCAGGGGTGAGGGAATTTGATGCTGTCGATGTCGGAAGATGGCGCGGAATACAGACCGCAGCAATAAAAGTAAGGGCGATAGCGCCTGCGCCTAGAATCGCTTTCCGCATCATGAATCAACTCTCGAGCGGAAGATAGCCGAAAACCGCTGTGACCCTACCATACTGCGTGAGTGCATACCAGACGGTATTTATGAGCCAAACCCCTATAATCGAGACGCGAACCTATATGAGTACACATGAGATCCTCGCTAAAGCTCAACCATTACCTTAACCTGTTTCCGGCACGATCCGTGGGCGCTCCATTCCACTTGTAAGGTGTACCTTCATTTGCTATTCTTCGCCCGCCTTCCAATATTCATGACAACTATCGATTCTCCTTCGCCGAATACTCCGTAGCTTGCTACGGGGATGAAGGCGAGGGGAACCCTCCGTAGCCTTGGCGAAGGAGGGTAGTGGCTTCGGAGAATTTCGCAAGATACCCCGCAGCTTGCTGCGGGGAGCTTCATCGTCATCCAAGGAGACTTTATGGCCGGCATTAAGCGGGCATTAATCAGTGTGTCAGACAAAACCGGCGTGGTGGAGATGGCGAAGGGGCTTGCGGCCTTGGGGGCTGAGATCCTCTCGACCGGAGGAACGGCAAAGGTTTTGCGCGAAGCAGGGGTGACGGTGACCGATGTGGCGGCGTACACAGGTTCACCGGAGATTCTCGACGGCCGTGTCAAGACACTGCACCCCAAGATTCATGGCGGCCTGCTGGGACGTCGTTCGGTCCCTGCCCATGTCGCGCAGATGGAGCAGCATGGAATCGGACCCATAGACGTGGTCGTGGTCAACCTCTATCCCTTCGAGGCAACGATTGCGAAACCCCACTGTCCGTTCGAAGAGGCCATTGAAAATATCGATATCGGCGGGCCGTCGATGCTCCGGTCCGCAGCCAAAAACCACGAAGATGTTTTGGTCGTCGTAGATCCGACGGATTATCAGCGCGTACTCGATGCGGCAAAGACAGGAACGGCGTCGCGCGAGTTACGGCGCGAGCTGGCGATGAAGGTATTCCAGCATACGGCGCGCTACGACAGCTTGATTGCCGGGTACCTTGAAAAACAGGCGCAAGGCAGCGAGGTCAAGTTTCCCCGGATATTGTCCCTGCAGTTCGAACGGGCAGAGATGCTCCGCTATGGTGAGAATCCGCATCAGCAAGGGGCCTTCTATCGGGAACTGCATTCGTCCGAGCCGTCGGTATCCCGTGGAAAAATTCTGCACGGCAAGGCGATGTCATACAACAATTTCCTCGATGCCAATTCGGCGCTCGAACTGGCAAAAGAATATGACGAGATCGCTGTGGCGATTATCAAGCACAATAATCCCTGCGGTGTGGCATTGGGCACGACGCCTCTCGAAGCCTATGTGAAAGCCCGTGAGACCGATCCCATCTCAGCGTTCGGCGGCGTCATTGCATTCAATCGCCCTGTGGATTTGGCCGCTGCAAAAGAAATTACCGCTACGTTTGTCGAAGTGGTGATTGCGCCGGGATTTGCCGACGATGCGCTCGCAGAGTTGAAGCGCAAGAAGGATCTGCGTTTGTTGGATGTCGGGCCGCTCACGAAAGTGAAACAAGAAGGCTTCGATCTTAAGAAGTTGGTGGGCGGATTGATCGTGCAGGATCGGGATCTTGGTGTCTTGACCGATTTGAGAGCGCTCAATGTACCGACCATGCGGAAACCGACGGACGAGGAATATTCTGCCTGCGCCTTTGCCTGGAAGGTCTGCAAACACGTAAAGTCGAACGCGATCATCTATGCAAAGCCGGGGCAGACGGTGGGGATCGGCGCCGGCCAGATGAGCCGGGTCGATTCCGTGAAGCTTGCGGTGATGAAGGCCCAGATGCCGATTAAAGGGTGCGTGATGGCATCGGACGCGTTCTTCCCGTTCCGGGATGGATTGGATGCGGCCATTCAAGCCGGCATCACCACGGTCATTCAGCCGGGCGGTTCGATTCGCGATGCCGAAATTATCAAAGCCGCAGATGAACAGGGCGTGGCGATGATTCTCACTGGCATGCGCCACTTCCGCCACTAAGCGGCTGCTGAAAATGGCCTCTCGCGTCGTTCTCGGTCGCCCGGCCACGCTCAACGTACCGAAGCGTACGCCTCGGTGACCGGACTTCCTGCGGCCTTGCGAGAAACCATTTTGAGCAGCCGCTTTTTCTTTATGCAGTACAAGTACCCATGAAAATTCTTGTCGTTGGCAGTGGGGGACGCGAGCACGCCATGGTGTGGAAGCTTGCGCAAAGTCCCCGGATGCCGACGCTCTACTGCGCGCCTGGCAATGCGGGGATCGAATCGCTTGCGACCTGCGTGCCAATTAAAGCCGATGACATCGTCGGACTCAAAGCGTTTGTGCAGTCTGAGAAGATCGACCTGACCGTCGTGGGACCGGAAGCCCCCCTTGCGTTGGGCATCGTCGATGAGTTTCGCAAGGCGAAGCTCAAAATATTTGGACCGACGAAAGGGGCCGCGCGCATCGAAGCCAGCAAAGTCTTTTCCAAAGAGGTCATGGGCAGCGCAAAGATTCTCACGGCACAAGCGCAAAGCTTCGACCGATTGGCCTTGGCGTTGGCCTATCTCGATCAACATGACCTTCCTGTCGTGATAAAGGCCGACGGACTCGCACAGGGAAAGGGTGTTGTCATCGCGACGACGCGTGAGGAAGCGAAACAGGCCGTTCGCGACTCGATGGAACATGCGGTATTCGGTCAGGCCGGTCAGCGCGTGTTGATCGAACAGTTTTTAGACGGTGAGGAACTGACGGTCATGGCGTTCACGGATGGCCGGACGGTGGTGCCGATGCTGCCGGCGCAAGACCATAAACGAGTCGGGGATGGCGATACGGGGCCTAATACCGGGGGCATGGGCGCCTATTGTCCTGCGCCGCTCGGGACAAAGGCGCTGCGTGAGCAGGTCACCCAGCAGGTCCTCTATCCTGCCGTCGAAGCCCTGTCTCGCATGGGCTGTCCGTTTCAGGGTGTCTTGTATGCCGGACTCATGATTGTGAAGGGGACGCCGTACGTCTTGGAATTCAATGCCCGGATGGGAGACCCGGAAACGCAAGTCGTGCTCCCGTTGCTCAAGACCGATTTGCTGGAGGTCATGGAGGCTGTGGTCGAACATCGGCTTGATCAGCTTACCGTGGACTGGCATGATGCGACGGCGGTGTGTGTCGTCATGACGTCGGGAGGCTATCCCGGTGCCTATCAGGCCGGCCGG
>JAABQN010000106.1 GCA_011391455.1 Nitrospiraceae bacterium | reverse complement strand
CCCGAGGGGCAGCTTGAGTCTGTGATCGCCAAGTTCCTGGATGCCAAGGCTTTTGCGGTGGCCCTTCCTGACGCCAAGCCTGGGGATCTTGTCCTTTTCGGCGCTGACAAGGCTGCGATTGTCCACGATGTGTTGGGCCGCATCAGGCTCTTGCTGGGTGAAGAGTTGAAATTGATCGATACAGCTGCCTGGAAGCCCGTATGGGTTGTGGAGTTTCCCTTGCTGGATTATTCGCCGGAAGAAAAGCGATACATTTTCATGCACAATCCCTTTGCTGCGCCGATGGATGAGGATGTTTCATTCCTGGGCTCTGAGCCGCTCAAAGTACGGGCGAAGGCCTATGACATGGTGCTGAACGGAAGCGAGATCGGCGGAGGGAGCATCCGGAACCATCGGAGCGATATTCAGCTGCGCATTCTCGACCTGCTCGGCATGGACAAAGAGCAAGCACAGGCCAAGTTCGGGTTCTTGCTCGATGCGCTCGACTATGGGGCGCCTCCGCACGGCGGGATTGCCTTCGGACTCGACCGGCTTATCATGTTGTTGGGCGGCGCCGATTCGATTCGAGACGTGATCGCGTTCCCCAAAACACAACGGGCGCAATGTCCGCTGACCGATGCGCCATCTGCGGTCGGTACCGATCAACTAAAAGAATTACGCATCAAGCTCGATCTCGTGGAATAGGGAGGAGTCATCCACCCCATGGCAGGCAATTCGTTCGGGCATATCTTCACTGTTACGTCATTCGGCGAGAGCCACGGGCCTGCGATTGGCTGTGTCGTGGATGGCTGTCCTCCCGGTCTGGCCCTCTCTGTCGATGATATCCAACACGACCTCGATCGGCGTAAGCCCGGTACTTCCCGCCACGTCACGCAGCGGCAGGAATCCGACAGGGTCGAAATCCTCTCCGGTGTCTTTGAAGGCAAGACGACCGGTACGCCCATCGCGCTCCTCATTCGAAACGAAGACGCCCGCAGCAAGGACTACGGCAACCTGATCGATACCTTCCGGCCCGGCCACGCAGACTATACCTATTGGCAGAAGTATGGCATTCGCGACCATCGCGGCGGCGGGAGGGCTTCTGCGCGTGAAACAGCGGTACGAGTGGCGGCAGCGGCGATCGCGAGGAAATGGCTCAGGGAGAAGTACGGGGTTGTGATTCGTGGCTATCTGAGTCAGCTTGGCCCGATTGAAGCACCGTTTAAGAGTTGGGATGAGGTCGGTAAGAATCCATTTTTTTCTGCAAACTCTGCGATCGTGCCGAAGCTTGAATCGTTCATGGATGAATTGCGAAAAGCAGGCGATTCGGTTGGGGCAAGGATCACCACGGTGGCTGAATCCGTGCCGGTAGGGTGGGGTGGGCCGGTCTACGCGAAGCTCGATGCAGATTTGGCCGGCGCCATGATGAGCATCAATGCGGTGAAGGCGGTCGAGATCGGATCAGGTTTTGCTTCTGTGACGCAGCGTGGGTCAGAGCATGGAGACGAGCTGACCCCGGACGGATTTGTGACCAATCATGCCGGGGGCATTCTCGGCGGGATTTCAACCGGGCAGGATATCGTCGTCACGATCGGGATTAAGCCGACGTCGAGCATCCGTGTGGCTCGCCGGTCTATCGATAAGCAGGGCAAGCCAGTGACCGTCGAAACGAATGGCCGTCACGATCCCTGCGTTGGTATCAGAGCGACGCCGATTGCCGAAGCCATGATGGCGCTGGTGCTGATGGACCATGCTTTACTCCATCGCGCACAGAACGCCGATGTGAAAACACCCACGCCGAAAATTCCTGCCTCAGCCAAGAAAACTGCCCGTTCTTCCAAGTCTTCTGGTCGTGCCAAGATCAATCCTGATCCGGATGAAGCTTAGCAGCCCCTTAATCGAGATCGAACGGGCGACGGTCTATCGGGGAGACACCTGCGTCTTCACCGACTTTTCATTGTCGCTCCAAGAGGGTGAACATGTCGCCATCCTCGGTCCCAATGGCGCCGGGAAATCGACCTTTCTGAAATTGCTGGCCGGCGAGGTCCACCCAGTTCCCAATGATGAAACATCTATCCGGCTTTTCGGGGAAGAACGGTGGAATGTCTGGGATGTGCGCAAACGATTGGGCATGGTGTCGCACGACTTGCAACATCAGTACATGGAGAAGGTGACCGGACTGAAAGTTGTGCTGTCTGGCTACTATGCGAGTATTGGCACATACGGTCACCAAGACTTTACCTATGCTCAGATTGCTTGCGCCCATGTCGTGATGGAGGAGCTTGGTATCGGTTTCTTGACGGACAGGAGATATGGCGAGATGTCGACCGGTGAACAGCGGCGCTGCTTATTAGGTCGTGCGTTGGTGCATGACCCGATCGCATTGGTACTGGATGAACCGACGAGCGGACTCGACCTGACGGCCACGTTTCACTACCTGGACCTGGTGCGGGCGCATATGCAGAAGGGAAAGACTCTGTTGCTGGTGACGCATCACATTCACGAGATTCCGCCGGAAGTAGAGCGTGTCCTGCTCTTGAAACAAGGAAAAATTCTTCAGGATGGTGAGAAACGAGCTGTCCTCACAGAAGCTAGTCTCAGCCAGTTGTTCGATTGTCAGGTAGTACTGGCCCAAGCCAATGGGTGGTATCAAGCGCTGCCTGGCTGACGTAGACTCTCACACTTGCAATACCTGGCGGGTTGGGGCCGCGCTATTTTTTCCGAAATCCGAAGAACATTCCAACCGCTGCTGCCCCGGTTGACGGGAGATAACCGGAGAGGATCTGTTTGAGCCCTTGAGCACCCTGTTGTGTTGCTGCGATGGCGTGACGGATCTGCGTTTCTACTGACGTCCAGTCGAGATTGATCCAGCCGGTCTCTTCCAATACGGCGATGCCTGCCAGCAGTCCTCCTGTGATCAGCGCGGCCATTCTCAGAAACCGCCGGGACACCCAGCCCATGAAAAATCCTGCCAGGTAGCTGCCACCGATGCCTGCCACAGCAGGCGATGAGAAATTAGCTGCCCATGAGCCAAGGCCTCCAACCGTTGCGATACCGGCGGCGATGACGGATTTTGCATTCCAGGGCGCCTCGGCTAGAAGGGCTGTCCAGATCCCCTGGGAAGCCGATTCGTGTGGCGGCTCCTGATAGTGGTCGATGTCCATAAAAATGAAGAAGAGTTAGAGTCGGCTGCTTGCGAAGGTATCACAGGCTTTAGGGTCGCCTGTCTCTAGTCCTTTGCGGAGCCACGTCATGCGTTGCTCGGAGGAGCCGTGCGTCCAGCTTTCCGGCTGAACAGAGCCGCGAGACATTTTTTGGAGCTGGTCGTCGCCGATGGCGGAAGCGGCTTTCAAGCCTTCTTCGAAATCGCCTGGCTCGATCAGGTTCCGTTCACGCTTGGCGTGGTGGCCCCAGACACCGGCGAAACAATCGGCCTGCAGTTCCATTCGCACCGACAAGGCGTTCCCCTCTCGTTCAGAGGCCTGGTGCTGGAGGCGCGTCACCTTCTCTGCAATGCCCATGAGATTCTGTACGTGATGGCCCACCTCATGGGCGATGACATAGGCCTGCGCAAAGTCTCCAGGTGCACCCAGGCGGTGCGACATCTCGTTGAAGAACGAGAGGTCTAAATAGACTTTGTGATCCCTGGGGCAGTAGAAGGGGCCGACTGCGGACGATGTGGTTCCGCAAGCGGACTGAACTGCGCCTGTAAAGAGTACGAGTCGAGGATCTTCGTACTGCGGCCCAAGGAGTTGCCTCCAGGTGGTTTCTGTATCGGCGAGGACAACCGAAGCGAATTTTCCCAGTTTGTCGTCAGGGGTTCCAGCTGCGATAGGTTCAGAGGGGGCCGGCGATTCCGTCACGCTCTGCACGCCGTTGAGCATGCTGATAAGGGTTAAGGGATTGATGCCGGTGAAATAGCTGACGGCGAGCACCAGCACGATGCCACCGAGTCCCAGCCCTCCCACGCCTCCGACCCTGGCCGGCCCCATGCCTCGACGGTCTTCGACATTACCACTCTCTCGTTGCCCTTCCCAGCGCATGAGGACCTCCTGAATAGGATGTGCGATCTCTATGGATAGATCAGGCCGGCTCTTTCTCCATGGCCTGAATGAACTTGTCGGCTTCAGCAATGGAGCGGTTCATGTCGCGAACGAGCCGATCGACCTGCGCGTCGACCTTCACCAGCTCTCCTTTTATGGCAGCCAGCGCGCGCGCATTGAGGTTGTGTTTCAAGTAGAGTACTTGGTCGCGGAGCGGCCTCAGAACTGGATCGATGCGTTGCTCCGCCCGATTCATGGCCCCGAGCATATCTTTGTAGCGGGTTTTGGTTTCAGTGAGTTTGGCTTCGCTCTTCCTCCGCAAGTCTGCACTGGAATATTGGCCGAGTTCGGTCTCCCATTCCGAGAAGAGGGCATCGGCCACGCTCTCGACGTCTTTGATGCGTTTCCGCACCGTCTCGGCACTGTCCTCGCTGCTTTGCAGTTCGCTATTGAGTTTCTTGTACGTGTCTTCCAGGTCTCCGCCTTGATAGGCCACGACCTTCCCAAATTGATCCAAGGCGCTTTGGATTTCTTTTTTGGCATCTTCCTGCGCGTCTCGGGCTGACTTGACACGGCTGCTCAGGATATCGCGCTTGGCGTAGCCCACCTTTTCCATCGTGGCGATATAGACGGTGTCACAGGCGGACAGGCCGAGGGATAGCGTGAAAAGCGTGACTATCAGCGTGAGTCGCAACATAGACAGATTCCTCGATTGGCGAAGTGGGATTGATTTCTGCAGTGATCTCGAAGACTGATCACGTGATGCATCATAACCGAAGTGGGGAAGAGGGGGAAGGGCTAGGTTGATGGGGGAGGTGCCCACCTAATGTGAGCACCTCCGGAGGACGGATGACTATTTGGTTCCTGAGCTGGTGTTCTCCAGTTGGCCGGTAATGCGCTTGAGGTCTTTCGGGTACAGCACGATCTCGATTCGCCGATTCGAAGCCCTGCCTTGTTCCGTCTCGTTCGAGGCGAGGGGGTGGGTATCGGCATAGCCGACCGCGGAGAGGTGCTGGCGGTCCACACCGCCCTGATCGATCAGGTAGCGCACCACGGTCGTGGCTCGCGCCGTTGAGAGTTCCCAGTTTGTCTTGAAGCGATCTTGCAACTTCGGGCTGATGTTCAAGTTGTCGGTGTGGCCTTCGATCCGGATTTGTTTATCGGAGATTTTGTTGAGGACGTCACTGACCGGTTTCAAGACTTTCACGCCGGCCGGTTTTACTTGGGCCTGTCCGGAATCAAATAAGACGCGGTCCACCATGTTGATCGTCAGGTGGTCGCGTACCTGCTGAATGGTGATATTGCCCTTGGAGATCTCGTCTTGCAGCGACTTGGAGAGTTCTTCCTGTGTGCGAGTCAGACGGCTGATCTCTTCTTCTTTCGCCAGTTTTGCCAGCCGCTCCTGCTCCAAGGTTGCGGCAAGTTGTGATTGTTCCTGCTGAAGCTGCTCACGTTCCTTCGCGATGCGAGAAGCGTTGTCCGCCAGCTCAGCAGACTGTTTCTGGAGCTTGGTGATTTCTTCCTGCGATGAAGCATTTCCGCTCGTGAGCTTATTCTCGAGATCGGTGATTTGACCGCGCACATTGCCGAGCTCGTTGTTCAGTTGTCCTTTCTCTTTCTCCAAACCGTCCAGGCGGGACTGCAACTCGCTTGAGCGTGCTGCAAGCGTTTCACGTTCTTTGCCCAACGAGACCGCCTGTTGTTCGGCTACTTTTCGCTGAGCCGCTTCCTGGTCCAGTTTCTGTTGCAGCTGTGCGGTAGCTTTCTTTGCGGCATCAAGCTCAGCAAGCGCTTTTGTGTGGGTTTCCGTGCTCACACATCCCACCACCGCCACGGCACAGAGTATCGCCAATGCTGGGCCTCGTAAGGGAGTGGTTCGATCGAATGAAATTTTCCTCATAGTTTCCTCCTGTAAATGAAAATGAACGGAACAGTGTGCAAAGGAGCAATCTCAATGCCCAGTATGTCGGAACTGTGTTTGAAGGTAATTGCTCATTTCGTTGGGATTTGAGGGGAAATTATAGCCTAACCTGTGCGGTCAACAAGAGAAATGGAGTATAACGCCACAAGCACTGTATGGACTACCATACATATTCTGGCAAAGTGGTCGGATAAAGCTACGTATAGCAATAGGAGGAGGGATCTTGAAGGGGAGTGCCTTCATCTATACAGTCGGCAGGATTAATGGGGAGGGTAGGCCCAGCGTCAGACAAAGCTGTCTCACGTTGTGCTGTCGAGGGGGGTGATGCCGACTCTTCGTACGATTGCGTTCAACAAACCCTATGGGGTCTTGCCCTGTTTTACCGACCCGGAGGGGCGGCAGACTTTGGCGGACTATATCGATCTGCCTGACGTCTATGCAGCCGGTCGTCTGGATTTGGATAGTGAAGGGCTCCTGCTTCTGACATCGGATGGACGATTGGCCTCCCACATCACGGACCCGCAGCATAAGCTGGCGAAAGTCTATCTCGTGCAGATCGAACGCATCCCGAACGAGGAGGCTTTGGCGCAGTTGGAAAAGGGGGTCATGCTAAGCGGCAAGAAGACCAGACCTGCTGAAGTACGTCTGCTGGCGAATCATCCGCAGTTGCCTGACCGCTCCGTGCCCATCCGCTTTCGCAAAACCGTGCCGACTGCCTGGATAGAGATCACGTTGCACGAGGGGATGAATCGACAGGTCCGGCGCATGACCGCCTCTGTGGGGCATCCGGCCTTGCGGCTTGTGAGGGTGGCGGTCGGGCCGGTTGTGCTGGGGGGCCTCCAGCCAGGTGAATGGCGGGAGTTGACAAGTGGCGAGATTGAGCAGATCTATTCCGCTGTTCTCCGATAAATTCGCAAGGATCTTCGAGCCGTGTCCCTAAACCGCATGATTCATAATCTCTGAAGTGGATAATGCTGATGGTTACTCGCCCGGCTCCTCCGCAACGGAC
>JAABQN010000105.1 GCA_011391455.1 Nitrospiraceae bacterium | reverse complement strand
TGATGGCCGGACTTTCTTTGCCAACAGAGCGGATTCGAGCCTGGAGACGGATCGTATGAGTGCATCGTTAGAAGCCTTACTGCAAGAACGCATTCTGGTTCTCGATGGGGCTATGGGGACCATGATCCAGCAGCGGAAGCTGGATGAGGCCGCGTTTCGTGGCGAGCGGTTTAAAGATGTGAAGAAAGATCAGCGGGGGCACAACGATCTGTTGAACCTGACGCAGCCCACTATCATCGAGGAGATCCATCGCCAGTACTTCGAAGCCGGCGCCGACATCGTAGAAACCAATACGTTCAATGCGCAAGCTATTTCGCTGGCTGACTATGGCATGGAGTCGTTGGCCTATGAGATTGCGAGAGCCGGAGCGGAATGCGCCAAGCGTGCTGCGGAGCAGGTCAAGATTGCAGCGCCTGGCCGGTCGTGCTTTGTCGCCGGGGCGATTGGACCGACGACGAAGACGTCGTCTATCTCGACTGATGTCAACGATTCGGCAGCGCGCGGCACGACGTATGATGAACTGGTGACAGCCTACTACGAGCAGGTCCGTGGCTTGATCGACGGTGGAGCCGACATCCTATTGGTCGAGACCATCTTCGATACGCTCAATGCCAAAGCGGCGTTCTTTGCCATCGATAAGTTCTTCGATGATCGTCACATCAGGCTCCCTCTCATGGCCTCGGTGACGTTTATTCAAGCCGGCAGCAATCGTGGGGTGACGGGCCAAACGATTGAAGCCTTCTGGAATTCCATGTCCCATGTGCCCTTGCTCAGCGTCGGCATCAACTGTGCGTTAGGCCCGAAGGAAATGCGCCCGTTGATTGAAGAGCTTTCGCGCCTGGCTCCGATCTATGTGAGTAGCCATCCGAATGCCGGGCTGCCTAATCCGTTGCTGCCGACGGGGTTTCCGGAAACACCCGAGAGCCTGGCGCCCCAATTGAGAGAATGGGCGCAGAATGGCTGGCTGAATATCGTCGGAGGTTGCTGCGGGACGACACCAGGACACATCAACATGATTGCCGAGGCCGTGAAGGGCCTACCTCCTCGGGTCACGCGATCCGTCGAGCCCCATACCAGACTCAGCGGGCTGGAAGCGGTCACGATCAGGCCGGAATCGAATTTTGTGAACATCGGTGAACGGACCAACGTGACGGGCTCACCGGCTTTCTCCAAACTGATTCTGGCAGGCGATTATGAAGCCGCGCTTTCGGTGGCACGACAGCAAGTAGAGGGGGGCGCCCAGATCATCGATATCAATATGGACGAAGGCATGCTCGATTCCCAGGCTGCCATGGAGAAGTTCCTACGATTGGTCGCATCGGAACCGGATATCACTCGTGTGCCCATCATGGTGGATAGTTCGAAGTGGGATATCCTCGAAACCGGGCTGAAGAATATCCAGGGCAAGCCTATCGTCAATAGCATCAGCCTCAAAGAAGGCGAAGCCAAGTTCCTGCAGCAGGCTAAGTTAGTGCATCGCTATGGGGCTGCCGTGGTGGTGATGGCCTTCGATGAGCGCGGCCAGGCCGACACGTATGAGCGCAAGATCGAGGTCTGTGAACGGGCCTATCGCCTCCTCACGGAACGCATCGGTTTTCCCGCCCAAGATATCATCTTCGATCCGAACATCCTCACGGTGGCGACCGGCATCGAGGAGCACAATAACTACGCGGTGAACTTCCTCGAAGCCACGCGCTGGATCAAGCAGCATCTTCCGCTGGCGAAAGTCAGCGGCGGCGTCAGCAATATTTCCTTCTCATTTCGCGGCAACAACCGCGTACGCGAGGCAATGCATGCGGCGTTTCTCTATCACGCAATCAAGGCCGGTCTGGACATGGGTATTGTGAACGCCGGGCAGTTGGCGGTGTACGAGGAGATTCCTAAGGATCTTCTGGAACTGGTCGAAGATGTGCTGCTGAACAGGCGGCCGGATGCGACCGAACGATTAGTGACCTTTGCCGAGACCGTTAAGCAGCAGGGCAAAGTGGCGGTGAAAGACGATGAGTGGCGCGCCGGCACGGTCGAGGAGCGCCTCTCCCATGCGCTGGTGAAAGGCGTGACCGACTATATCGAGCAGGACATCGAGGAGGCGCGACAGAAGTATCCCAAGCCGCTGCATGTGATCGAGGGACCGCTGATGGCCGGGATGAACATCGTGGGGGATCTGTTCGGGTCCGGCAAGATGTTTTTGCCGCAAGTGGTCAAGAGCGCCAGGGTCATGAAGAAAGCCGTGGCCTACCTCATGCCGTTCATGGAGGAGGAGAAGAAAAAAACAGGCGCGTCGAGTTCGAATGGCAAGATCCTGCTCGCCACGGTCAAGGGCGACGTGCATGACATCGGGAAAAATATCGTCGGGGTGGTCCTGGGATGTAATAACTACGAAGTGATCGATCTTGGGGTGATGGTGCCCTGTGAAAAGATCTTGGCAGCGGCACGCGAACATGGGGTCGCGATCATCGGGTTGAGCGGGCTGATTACCCCGTCGCTGGATGAAATGGCACATGTCGCACGCGAAATGACGCGCAAGGGCTTGGATCTGCCGTTACTCATCGGCGGCGCCACTACGAGCAAAGCGCATACGGCTGTGAAGATCGCTCCGGGCTACAACCATTCCGTGGTCCACGTGCTGGACGCCTCCAGAGCGGTGGGTGTTGTCGGCAGCTTGGTCAATGCCGACTTGCAGACCGACTTTGCCAAGAAGGTGCGCGCCGACTACGATCAGATACGGCAGACCCATCAGGACAAGGGAGCAAAACCCCTATGGACCTTGGAGCGGGCGCGAGCCAATCGATTCGAATCCAAATGGGCTGAGGCTGATATTCCCATACCGGCGTTTACGGGGACGAAAATAATGCCGCAGCAGCCGCTGGATCAGCTGATTCCCTATATCGATTGGTCGCCGTTTTTTCACACGTGGGAATTGCGCGGACGTTACCCAACCATTCTGGAAGATCCCGTCGTCGGTCCGAAGGCCAAGGAGTTGTACGACGATGCGCGGGCTCTGCTCCGCAAGATTGTGGATCAACGGTTATTCACCGCCAACGGGGTCTATGGATTCTTTCCTGCCAACAGTCAGGGCGATGATATTGAAATCTTCACCAATGACCGTCGAACGACAGTCCTAACGACGTTTCACACGCTACGTCAGCAATCGGAGAAGCCGCAAGGGCAGAACAGCTTTGCGCTAGCAGATTTTGTTGCGCCGAAAGAGTCTGGTCGTGCAGATTATATTGGAGCCTTTGCCGTGACGACGGGAGTCGGAGTGGATGTCTTATGTAAAGAGTTTGAGCGTGACCACGACGATTACAATTCCATCATGGCGAAAGCCTTGGCCGATCGTTTAGCCGAAGCCTTTGCGGAGTTTCTCCATAAGCAGGCGCGCGACGCCTGGGGATATGGCAAGAGCGAGGCGCTTTCGAGTGACGACTTGATCCGTGAAAAATATCGCGGCATCCGTCCTGCGCCAGGGTACCCGGCCTGCCCTGACCACACAGAGAAACGGTTGCTCTTCGATCTCTTGTCCGCAGAAGAGCAGACAGGAATCACGTTGACGGAAAGCTTTGCGATGTGGCCGGCAGCTTCAGTGAGCGGACTCTATTTTGCCCATCCGGAGTCCAAATATTTTGCGGTGGGGAAGATCGGAAAAGACCAAGTGCTCGACTATCAGGCAAGAAAAGGGATGCCCCTTTCAGCGCTGGAGCGATGGTTGGGGCCAAACCTGAACTACGATCCGCAGCAGCAGCCAGCATAGCCCGCAGCCGAATGCCCCATGTCTCGCCTACTAGCTTCCCCACGCGAAATACTCTCCCTGAGACTTACCTCGCATCCTGCCAGCTACATCGTGGGCGATAAGGAGCTGTTCAATCCTTGCAGGGGTGTTGTTATTGTCTGAAATCTGTGACCATGTCACCTTTACTCTGTATCGTTCTTCTGCAGATCTCGTCACGATAAACATGTGTGAGAGTGGAGGATTAGGCGTGTCGGTGACTTCAAACCCTTTGAATTTTCCAATCAGATAGTCTCGAATAACCTGTTGATTCTCGTTGACGAAAGCGTCTTCTGTTTCTTTGCTCATAGCGTCATTCTCCGTTGAGGCCGAAGTCTATCGATGAACCTACTGGAATATAGCGGAGCGAAACTGGTTGATTTGGTTTGTTTTGTTATTTAGTTGATTTGGTTCATCTGGTTAGTTTCGTTCAACCAAACAAACCAAACCAACCAAATAACGTTCTTCGTACGCTGGTAGCCTAAGAAGCTTCTGCTAATACGGTGTCTTGGACTGGTATCCGTATTGCCGCAGTCAGCGCCGACTTCACTCGCCGATACCGTTCTTCTGCCCAGCGATTCACGTCCTCTGAATCAGTAAAGACCAGCTCCCAGGCTTTGGCGGCGTCCAGCATCAGCAACTGGTGCGGGTGATTATTACCGGACACAAAAACCACGAGTACCGCAGATTTTCCGGTGAGGCTGATATCCGTAAATACGTGCAGTACGGCGCCATCCGGTAAGGCGATATCACGTGAAGCGGCCTCAACGAGGGGATGGTAGAGCCGCTGAAGAAATTGGGCTGTCACTTCGTGGGCGTTGGTGGCACTTAAGAGGCGGGGATTCGGTTTTTCTCCAAACAGGTTGTCGGTCAGATAGGTTGCAGCCTCCCAGGTCGGCATGACTCCGGATGTGACCAAGGATTCGCACAGATAGGCGATCCAATTGCGTGTCGCCCTCTGTTTGCGGGCCGCCGTTATCTTCTTTGCCATAATCGGCAATCCTTTCGCTTGCATGAACTATCTATATTGTGGGTACAGGGCCTGAGAGTCTGCGCTTGGGGCTGTACCTGACGAGATAGAGGAAGTATATCGGCGAGCGGAAAAGCGGTCAACGAAATGACGAAAAGGATGATTATGACTCAGGAATCATTGTGCGAAGTAGCTGGTCGGCGTACTGATCATGGATGAGCGTAATGTCGCTCAGTGAAGCAAAGAAGATGTCGAGGAGCTCTGGGTCGAAATGCTCCCCCCGATGCTTGGTCATAAGATCGACGGCGTGATCGAGAGAGAAGGCCGGCTTATAGACGCGTGCAGTCGTGAGCACATCGAAAGCGTCGGCGATTGCGGCGATCCGTCCTTCCACGGGAATGGCCTCACCTTTCAGCTTGCGGGGATATCCATTGCCATCCCAACGTTCGTGGTGGGTCCAGGCGATCGAAGCTGCGACCTTGAGGATTTCCGCATCCGATCCGCTGAGGATGCGATAGCCGATTTCCGCATGTTGAGAAATGACGGTGAATTCTTCCGGTGTGAACTTGCCGGGCTTGAGGAGCACATGATCCGGTGTGCCGATTTTTCCGATGTCGTGCATTGGACTGGCGGTGCGGATCAAGTCGCATCGTTCGGAAGACAGTCCATATTTCCTGGCAAGTAATTCACAATAATGGCTCATGCGCTGAATATGTTGTGCCGTGGCACTGTCCCGGTATTCGGCGGCGATGGCGAGTCGCTGAATCGTTTCCTCTCGTGAGAGACGCAATTCCTTTTCGCTGAGCTCGAGCCAATCGAGCGCTTGTTGGAGAGCCATCGTCCTGGTTCTGACGACATCTTCCAGGTTTTCCCGGTGCAGACGATTTTCAAGTTCAAGCCTGCGGCGGCGGAGCGCATTGGCGACATCGATCATGACTTCATTCGACTCGAACGGCTTGACGATGTACCCAAAGGCGCCCATGTCCAGCGCAGCATTTGCCAGCACCGAGCTGTCAAGACCGGTTATCATGATGACGGCGGTGTTAGGGTGCTGACTCAGGGTATTGCGGGCTAGATCCATGCCCGACTCACCGGGCATATTCACATCGCACAACATCAATGCAAAGGGTTGTTCCTCGAGCTGTGCCCGCGCCTCACGAGCATCGGCCACGAGGACCGTCTCATATCCATGGGACTGAAGCATGTACCCCAGCAACCGACGGATCGGTTCTTCGTCATCGATGATCAGAACGCGCTTGAGTGCAAGGAGCGCTTGATGGGCAGATCGGTCAAGGAGCAACGTCATAATTTGTGGGTCTGTTATCTATGAAGAAGGGAACGGTCTAGGCTCAGTGGATGTCCGTTTGTGTTGCGATAATTAGAGGTCTCAAGAGAACTGTACGGTCATCTGCACCTTTTGTGCCAATATATTTTAAAAAGCTGCAGGTTGTGGATTTATCGCCAGATAATATTTTCATTGTCGAGGAGCAGCGGGATGCTGCGCTGTCACGGTATTGTGATGGGTGGTAGTCGCATCGTTGATCAAGGTCCATGGGGGGGCAAGTCTCTGGAGTGCGTGCGCGCCTGTACAGATTTAGCCGTTCTCGCCGCGTATTTTTGTACAAATCGATCGGATGAAACGATCGAAGGTACGTGTCATTCTCGTCGGGCTCCGCTCGCTGATGAGGTCACCGGGACCGTTTCATTGCGCTTTCGCAGGGCCTTCACTATAATGCGCGGCATCAATCAACGGGAGTAACCAATGAGTAATGCAGCTGGAATTATGCGCGCCGATGGAAGGCGAAAAGATCAACTCCGTCCGGTGAAAGTGACGCGGAATTTTATTAAACATGCCGAAGGGTCTGTCCTGATCGAAATGGGTGACACCAAAGTGATTTGTACGGCCTCGATCGAAGAGAAGGTGCCTCCGTTTTTGAAAGGGAAGGGGCAGGGATGGGTGACGGCAGAGTATTCGATGCTGCCACGTTCGACCCACGAGCGATCCCCGCGTGAAGCGGTCAAAGGAAAGCAGGGTGGCAGGACGTTGGAGATTCAACGGCTTGTTGGACGAGCCCTCCGTGCGGTGACCGATATGGGTCAGATGGGAGAGCGGTCGATCTGGCTCGACTGCGACGTCATCCAGGCCGACGGAGGAACCAGAACGGCGTCTATTACAGGAGCGTTTATCGCGCTAGCCGACGCGTTCACTGTTCTCAAGAAGCGCGGCCTGATCAAGAAACGTCCTTTGACGGATTATCTTGCTGCCATTAGTGTAGGAAAGGTCGGTGGGGAAATCCTCGTCGACCTGGCCTATACAGAAGACTCCATGGCCGATGTCGATATGAATGTGGTCATGACCGGACAAGGGCGCTATGTCGAAGTCCAAGGCACAGCGGAGAAGACACCCTTTGCCAAACAGGAAATGGATGAGTTCATGGCGATGGGATGGAGCGGGATTCAAACCCTCACCGCGCTGCAGAAGGATTTGATCGGCGAACTGGAGTA
>JAABQN010000104.1 GCA_011391455.1 Nitrospiraceae bacterium | reverse complement strand
AGAGTAGAAGAGCTACAAGCCTCCCCCTTGACGATTAGCCCTGTTCGGCGTCATGCGACATAACGGCGCATAGCGAAAATGATCGATACTTGGTGGGAGGATGTATAGCGGTCAACTTCCCCGTTGGCTCAAATCGCGGTGATATCTAAAAACGGTTACGGCACAAACATCGCGTTATTTCAAATAATGGTTCCTGGCACTTTTTTCTTCTGGCATTCTTGGGCAAAGCGGCTGTTGCGCAGACTCAGAGCAGAAGGGTGAAATGATCAACTCTTCAGCATCATGCCAGGCAGAATCAGATTAAGGAGGTGGGAGCAATCTCATGTTACTGGCCGACACCTAGTCCGGTAGGAGTTAAAGGAGGAGTCATGTCAACGACTACTGCATCAATGACAAACCTGTCGATTACCTCTCCCACGTTACATGTTACATCGTTAGCACCGCCCCACGCATCGCCTCTAGGACCACAGATAAACTCTCCCGCAATACTGCTGGACCCAAAGGTGAGGTTGGTCACACCTTGCTGCATAAACCGTTGAGCCGACCATGATGGTTTGCTGCACGAAGGCCACAGGCATGACCCAGATTGGTCAAAGAGGCTTCCCCCCGTGCCAACCGTGAGATGCGTCACTCTATGTTGCGGGAAGGATCGCTCGTAATTATGACTGTGTGAATTGATGTTAAGGACATATTTGCTGTACCGATCGCCCAATGCGTCAAGAATAGTCTTCAACGTGGCCTCACCTGGATGAGATCCCGACGAATAGGCTGGCCGGTGTCCAAAGGTGACAATGAATTTCAGACGAGAATCGGACTGCGCCGCATCCATAATGGGGGCTACCTTTGTATTCCAATCG
The DNA here is from genome assembly GCA_011391455.1 of Nitrospiraceae bacterium. Taxonomy (GTDB): domain Bacteria; phylum Nitrospirota; class Nitrospiria; order Nitrospirales; family Nitrospiraceae; genus Palsa-1315. Next base: position 6,365 of record JAABQN010000104.1, on the reverse strand, counting down.
GTCCTTGCCCCGCTCGTGGGTTCAGGATAGGCAATAAAACGAGTGTTGCCATAATCGAACCAATACCAATCTTCCGAGCAACAATTTATCGAAGAGACGCCAGGTGAACTTTTCGGGTTGACGAGATCGAATCGCCCTTTGTAGTTCCGCATGTCGTCGCCGGAGTTTATCCACTCATGGTTGCCCCATGCCGGCATATAGGGAATCGTTCGTGACCACACCATCACATCGTTAAAGTGCTGATCAACCACGAACTGTCCATCTTCATCTCCATACGTAAGATCGCCGGTCACCAGCACAAAATTTGGATTCGTTGCTGCAATCAGTGCTTGAACGATCGCCATGTTCGGATAGATCGTGGCCGCTCCAATATCCGATTCCAGGGAGACGGTAAAACCTGATGCGCCAAGAGGTGGAGGCGTCCGAAAGGTCGCCTCCGGCTCATTTCCGATTTTGTAGTAGTACGTCGTGGCTTCTTGAAGTCCTGTCAGCCGGGCCTCCCAAAAAGGCCCGTTTGAGGAAAACGGTAAGGGGTTCGGGGCCATCGCGGTGAATGTCGCGATGTAGTTTCCGGACGTCAAACCGTAACGAATCATGTTTTCAGACGAGCTCGATCGCCAGTCGAACGTGACGGATGTTTGTCCTGTAACCGTATAATGGATTTCATCCGCCGCTAATGAAGCGAGAGGCGATAGGATCGCAAGAGCCCCCAAGATGCAGCCGAACCAGACTGACCAGGACGAAGCCAGTTTTCTTGGAGTGATACTCATCCGAGCTGTTGGTGCCGACCTAGTCCCGCTATGCATAATCAATCCTCGTCCTTCTGATATCCTAGCTAGCGTCTCCTTCTCACATCAAAGACAGCGGTGACCAGGTTAGTTGCTGTAACCGTACAGGTTCCTGTTCCACTACAACCTCCTCCAACCCAGCCCGTAAAGACCGATCTTGTTCCCGCTCTTGCCGACAAAGTGACGGTCGTCGAAGGAGAAAACTCATGGGAACAGACCGCTCCACAGGTGATTCCCGCTGGACTTGACGTAACTTTTCCGTTTCCTGTTCCACTTTTTGCAACGGAGACAATCACCGTTGGATCAATCGGCAACTGCAAATAAAACGGGACGGAATATGAAATCAGACTTTCGTTTCCGGTGGTATCGTAGGCGGAAATAGCAATGTAATACTGCCCATTTGTTTTAATATTCAGAGAAGAACATTTGGTACTTGTCGTGGGAGCTAAAATTGAGGTTGGGACGCCATAGATGCCAGGGCTTGTTTCGGCATAGAGTCGATATCCGACCAGGTCATCCTCGGTATTGGCTTCCCAAGCAATTTGACAGTCAGCGGTAATAACAAGTCCCTGCTGCGCGAAACTCGACGAGACATTGAGGAAGACAATGAGGAAGAAAAAGAAATACAGCTGATGGCTGCGCCACAATTTCATCACAGTGACCTAATTGTTACATGAGCAAAATACGTAGTGCGTGCTGTGAAATAACAGAGAAGCGAAAGAAATGTCTACCCCCCCGAAAGGGGGGGGCTTGCCTCGTTGCGAGGCTCGTCACAAGTGAGGAAACAGGAGCCAAGTAAAGGTGCCGGAACCCTTGTCGGCGAGGCTGTCTTACCTATAGTTTTCTGCTTTTCCAGGTGTTAAAACATGTCTCTAATATCGTATCTGGACCTGTCCAAGAGAAGGGATCTCTATGTCTTTGTCGATTGAGAAGTCGTCGTCCGATGAGTTGGCGCGGGAAGTGGCCCGACGGCGCACGTTTGCCATTATTTCGCATCCTGACGCAGGAAAAACCACGCTGACGGAGAAACTTCTTCTCTACGCCGGCGCAGTACACCTGGCCGGGGCGGTTCATGCACGGTCGCATCAGCGTGCATCGAAATCTGACTGGATGGAACTGGAGCAGGCGCGCGGGATTTCGATCACCTCCACTGCCCTCCAATTCGACTATCAAGGTGTGCGGGTGAATCTGCTCGATACGCCTGGCCACCAGGACTTCAGCGAAGACACCTACCGAACTCTTATGGCAGTGGATAGCGCGGTCATGGTGCTCGATTGTGCCAAAGGCATCGAACCCCAGACCAAGAAACTATTCGCCGTCTGCCGCAAGCGCAACATCCCGATCATGACCTTCATCAATAAGATGGATCAGCCCGGGCGCCATCCATACGAACTGCTCGAGGAGATCGAGCAGACCTTGGGCATGACGGCGGTCCCGTTCAATTGGCCCATCGGAGAAGGGAGCGGATTTCTGGGGCTGTACGATCTTCAAGAGCCTCAAGTCTTGTTCTTTCAACGAACGCTCCACAACCAGAAACGGGCACCGATGCGAGTGGAAACATTTCCTCACCCAAGCCTGGCGGAGACTCTGGGAGAGGCCTATGGTCCGCTGCAGGAAGAAATCGCTCTGTTAACCGGCGCGGGTACCAAGTTCGATCGCGAACGCTTTCTCGCCGGCCAACTCACACCGGTCTTCTTCGGGAGCGCCTTGACGAACTTCGGCGTCGAGCCATTTCTGAACGAGTTCCTCCGGCTTGCGCCGCCGCCGGGATCGCGAATGAGTTCGGAAGGACCGGTGCAGCCGACGGAGGAGCAGTTCTCCGGATTTGTGTTCAAGATCCAGGCGAATATGGATCCACAACATCGTGATCGGATGGCATTTTTACGCATCGTGTCTGGCCGCTTCGAGAAGGACATGATGGTTCACCATGCGCGGTTGAACCGAAAAATCAGAATGACGCGACCACACAGGCTTTTCGGCCGTGAGCGGGAGACGATTGAGGAAGCCTACCCAGGCGATGTCGTCGGGTTCGTGAACCCAGGACTCTTTGCCATCGGTGACACACTCAGTTCCGGCACACCTCGCTCCTTCGATGCGATTCCGTTATTTCCCCCGGAGTGCTTCGGCGTACTTCGAAGCCAGGATCTCACGAAGCAAAAACAGTTCCAGAAGGGACTCCAGCAGCTCGAAGAAGAAGGGGTGATGCAGGTGTTCTATTCACCAGATCACGTACGGCGTGAGCCGGTCCTGGCTGCGGTGGGAGAACTCCAATTCGATGTCGTCGCCTCGCGCCTTGACAGCGAATATGGGGTCAAGACCCTGGTTGATCGAATGCCCTTTGTCTTGGCGCGCTGGGTGACGGGAGATCCGGACGTCATTGCCCGCATCTACTGGCCGCAAGACACACGCCGGCTCGTGGACAAGGACGGCAGGATGGTGATGCTCTTCGGCTCCGAACGGCTGCTTGCCTATTGCATGAAAGAATATGCCTCCCTTAAGTTTCTATTGCGCGAAGAAATTGGAGCGACAGAACGCTAATCGAGAAATGAGCATATAGCCTATAGCGTATGGCCAGAATAAAGCAGACGATCTACCTTCGTACGAGTATGCACGTAGTTGAAGGCAAACGAGTGCAGCGTCTATCCTCTGAGAAAAACTACGTTTGACTCTTTGATTTTCTCCCATCTCCTACAGTCTCTCCGCGTGTAACAAAAAAACTTCTCGCACCACACCTTATTTTCAAGATGTTTGAGCTGACCGTCTCTCTGATACGGAGGCATAAGCCTTGCGTACCACCTCTGTGACAGGGCTAATGGTTGGCATGCCTGCTGCCGGTGAAAAATTATGGGAATGTCAGTATGAACTGGGTAAGAACCATCGCCGCTGTGCTTGTGTTGTGGTCTAGTGCGGCTTGGGGTGCAACATTGACCTGGAACGCCAACAGCGAACCGGACCTGGCAGGATATCGTGTCTATCAATGCAGTCAACTTCCTTGCAGCAGAGCATCTGGCAACGCATCGCCTCTCGCCACGGTGGGAACTGCGACAAGCTTCAATATCGGGACGCCCGCGGTCACTCAGTACTATTTCATTACGGCCTATGACTTTGCCAATAATGAGTCGACCGAGAGCGGCCTCACCACCTTCACACCCGCCGGGTCTCCTCCACCTGCTGTGCCACCGGCCATTGGGACGAGTCCGACGAGCCTCTCCTTCACTGCGACCCAGGGTGGCGTTAATCCTGCGACCCAGACCGTGAGTATCAGCAACCAGGGGGGCGGAACATTAACTTGGTCAGCCACCGAAAATGCTGCTTGGTTGGTAGTCACTCCATCCTCAGGGACCGGAAACGGAGCTGTGACGGTGACGGTGACCACTGGCAATTTGACGGCCGGTACTTACAACAGCACTGTAACGATGAATGCCTCCGGGACCTCTTCAGTCGCCGTACCAGTGACGTTCACCATCGCAACTGCTCCCGTGCCACCGGCTATTGGGGCGAGTCCAACAAGTCTCTCTTTCGTTGTGACGCAGGGTGGCGGCAACCCTGCGTCACAAACCTTGAGCATCAGTAATACAGGGGGAGGCTCGCTCACCTGGAGCGCCAGTGACAATGTCGATTGGTTGACGCTGAGCCCAGCCACTAGCACAGGCAATGGCGTTGTGACGGCGACTGTGACAACTGGCGCCAGAACAGCCGGAACCTACAATGCCAACATCACGCTCAATGCCATCGGAGCTTCCCCGGTGACCGTGCCAGTAACGCTCACCGTCACGACTTCCCCACCACCGCCTCCGCCACCGGCCCCGATAGCACCGCCGACCCCTAGAGGCCTGCGCATAACCCCCCTACAGTAAGGCCAGCCTGGCATTGAAGCAGGAACGCGATGTTAGGAGGTTCCCCGGCGCGGGACAGGGAGAGTTCGAGGTTCACAGTTCGAAGTTTCCTGAACATGGAACCCAGAACTTCGAACTTCGTTTCGCGCTGTTCTAACCGCTCGCGCAGGAGCTAGGCTCGCCCGCCGTCGAAACCAGAATCTCGCCACTTCTCTAACAGAGCGATTCGCCGTACCAACTGTGCAACGGTCGCCTGATCGACCTTACCGCCGGTTCGCTTGATGAGTTCCGCATTGAGCCGGCGATGATCGATACCGGCCTTTCGCGCCACGGCGCCGACGAGGGAGCGATGTTGGTCCCGCAATTCATTCTTCTTGTCATGGAGCGGCACTGACGGGCCTGCAATATCCTTGCTCTCGCCGGATAATTCCAACTCATCTCCCCCGATCAAGGCATCCACCCTGGCCACCCCGTGCAAGGGGATGTACTCTTTCAATGAAGTCGCGGCCGTACCGAACAGGGTACGCTGCATGGAAGGCATGATCTCTTCCAATACATGGTCGCGTTCGGCCTTAATGCGTTTGGCATAGTGAACGAGGGTCGCGTCCTTCGGCAGGTAGAGCCAGGCCCGCTGCGGCTTCGGCAGCCCTTCCTGCATCCGGACGAATCGCCCGACGACTTGTCTGAAGTACATCTCGGTCAGGACATTCGTGGCGTAGACACCGACACGGAGCCTCGGAATATCGACGCCTTCACTCACCATGTTCACCGCAACGAGCCATTGCTGGGTCTTATGTTGTGCGAACGAAGAGATCGTCTTCGACGCCGACGGATCGTCCGATATGGCCACATGTGCGCGGCTTCCGGTGATACGACCCAGCAGCTCCGCCACCTGCCTCGCATGATCCTGATTCATCGCGACAATGAGTCCTCCGGCGTCCGGCTGTTCCTGCTTGCGGAGTCGGCGTAACTCGGCATGGGCATCCGTGATGACAGGGCCCAACCAGCTGTCTTGCAAAAGCGCGGTCTTGAGCCTCTCGCGCTGTAGTTCAAAGGTGAGTCCATCCTCGAAGGTCGCCCGATGTTCTCGGCCTTCCGAGAGCCATGCCAATTCTCCCTCATAGCTCGGAAACAGAATCGGACGGCAGACATTCTCGCGAATTGCCTCGGCATACCCATAGGTGAAATCAGCCTGGCTCTCGCCCTGCTCATACCGCACGTAAGGAATCGGATTGTTATCGGAGCGAAAGGGGGTGCCGGATAGGGCCAGGCGAAAAACTGCCTCTTCAAATGCTCCCAGCAGCGCGTTGCCCCAATCCTTCCCCTCGCCCGCATGATGCAACTCATCGAAAATGAGCAAGGTGGGCCGACTTCTGCAGGCACGCTGAAAGACATCTGGCGCCAGACACACTTGCTGATAGGTCACGACCGCGCCATGGTAGTCGCGCGCTTCGATCGCCTGCTCGTTCGTCAGCCCAGGATCCAGATGAATGCCGACCTGTCCAGCAGCGGTCGCCCATTGCGTGCGCAGATGGTTGGTCGGACAAATGACCAGCACACGGCTGGCTACTCGATCGGCCAGGTATTGATGGGCAATTCGAAGCGCGAAACGAGTTTTTCCGGCCGCGGGAGTTGCCGTGGCGAGAAAGTCAGGACGCGTATGGGTCAGGACGCCGGACACAGCGCGAGCCTGCCACTCGCGCAGCTTGGCCGTCCAGGGAGACAAGGTCACTGCCGCCGC
>JAABQN010000103.1 GCA_011391455.1 Nitrospiraceae bacterium | reverse complement strand
TCTTCTTCTTTCAGGATTAAGCATTCCTCGTCTTCGATCCGGAGCTTGCTGCCTGAATACTTGTCGAATAGAACCTGGTCGCCGGCTTTCACATGCTCAACCTTCTTGCCGACGGCTTGGACGATGCCCCGTTGCGGCTTTTCTTTCGCGCTGTCCGGCACGTAAATCCCGCCGGAGGTCCGATCCAGTTCCTCGGTGTAGGTGACGAATACCCGGTCACCCAGAGGCTGAAACCCCTTGGCTAAGTCCTTCTTCTCTGTCTTCTCCTTGGCTGCAGAGCTCATAACAATACCCTCCTCGTGAAGTTAACCCGGTGAATAGTGACGATGTAGAACAGGTTCGAACTCGATGGCCTAACAGTGGTACTCCGAACGAGCAGAAGTCCTGATCCCTGGACACGGAAGTGGAGATAGCCTCGTGTTTGACCAAGTCAAGGGGGGCAACAACGAAATTCTTCCACGCACAATCAGAACAGGGACCGGGGGATCATAACCTATTGAGAAATCGATATACCAGGATTTCTTTTAGCATGGAATAGCAACGTCATGTCCGTAAGTGGTCGAAATCTTTGATGTCTTTCTTGATGTAGTCGCGCAAGCGTTTGATGATGCGGGCTTCGAGCTGCCTGGTTCGCTCTTTCGTGACGGAGTATTTTGCGCCGAGGTCGTCCAGGGTCAAAGGAGTTTCTGAAAGAATCCGGTTCCGGAGGATATCTTCGTCCCGTTCGTCGAGTGTCTTGACGAATTCGGCGAGCTTGGCACGAAAGAGCTTCTGTAACTGGGTTTGCGCCAGCTGCTCATCTGCCGGAACTTGCTGAGATGGGAGCACATCCAGCAGGCTGCCTTCCTGGTCCTCGCCGATCGGCTGGTCCAGCGAGAGTTCCCAATTGCCCAGCCGCTGCCCCATCTCGATGACATCCCGTTCCCGCACGTTCAAGCGGTCGGCGAGCAACTTCGTGTCCGGAGCGAACCCTTCCCGTTCGAGCTTAGCCTTCTCTTTTTTGAGATTGTAGAACAGTTTCCTCTGATCTTGGGTCGTTCCGATCTTGACGAGCCGATAGTTGTTCAGCAAGTAACGAAGGATATAGGCCCGCGACCACCAGGCGGCATAGGCGTAAAAGCGCACGTTTTTCGACGGGTCGAACTTCTTGATGGCATGCATCAATCCCACATTGCCTTCTTGGATGAGGTCCATGTGGTCGGCGCCGGTGTGGAGATATTCGGCGGCAATCGAGATGGACACGCGCAGGTTGGCCATGATGAGTTTCACGGCGGCATCGCGGTTGCCCTGGACTTTATATTCATGGAACAGGCGCAGCTCTTCTTCTTTGGAGAGGTAGGGATGGAGACGAACCTCGGCCAAGTATTGTTGGAGCGCCGTGACCGGCACTACGGCGGTGGAGTCAGTGGTGTGGTGATCTTGCGGGGCTGTGGGCTGAGATATGTTAGGCGGCGGACCGCTCCCGGCGATCTCCTCCTCGGACGGTTCCAAGACCTCCGGTTCGATCGGGTCCTCGCCGAGATCCTTCTTGCGCTTGCGCGGGCTCATAGGGGTCGAGATTATCATAAGACACTCCAGCCTGGATGCTGAAAAAATCCTCAGCCTGCTCCTTGTTCCCTTGCGCGGACGAAACCGTGTCCCTATGATGTCGTCTCTCGTGCATAAACCAGGAAGACCGGCGTGATGATTCTGACGGTGCTAAGAAGCGGGCATTGGCCGTCCTTGGCTGGAGCCTGGTTGCATTTGACTGTCAGCTTCATGGTCTGGCTGCTGATCGGCGCCATGAGCATTGCGCTTGCCCAGGACTTAGAGTTGACCGATCAGGAAGTGGCGTGGCTGGTGGCACTGCCTCTGCTCGGTGGAGCAGGGCTCAGAATGCTGGCAGGATGGAGCGCCGACTGGGTAGGCGCACGGCCTACCGCACTGGTGATTCTTCTTGCGGAATTGGCTGCCTTGTTGTGGGGATGGCTGGGCGTGTCCGTATATCAGGAAGCGTTGGTCTTTGCGCTGCTTCTTGGCGTCGCCGGCGCGAGTTTCGCCGTGTCGCTGCCGATTGCCGGGCGAGCCTATCCGCCGGCTGCGCAGGGACTTGTGTTGGGTCTGGCTGCATCAGCGAACGTGGGTACCGTGCTGATCTTGTTTCTTGCGCCGCGTTGGGCTGCTGTAATGGATTGGCATCAGGTCTGTGCCGTGATGGCCGGCATCGTCGGCGTTACGCTGGTCCTGTTCGCTCTTCTCGTTCCACAAGAACAGCCGAGCTTGGCGCTCCCTCGCGCCAAGTGGTGGCACAATGCGGCGGAATTTATCCGTCGCCGGTCTGCCTATTGGCTCTGTTTCTTGTATGCCGTCACATTCGGCGGGTTTGTCGGATTCTGCAGTCTGCTGCCGCTGCTATTGCACGACCTTTATCAGTTGGATGCGGTCATGGCCGGAACCGTTGCCGCGTTATGCGGACTCTTCGGTAGCCTGATTCGTCCTGTGGGGGGCTACGTTGCGGATTGGCAGGGCGGCCTCCGCAGCCTCTATTATGTGTTGCCGGTCATCGTCGGTTCGGTTGTGGCAGTGACGAGTCCTTCGCTTTCTATGGCCGTGGCCATGATGGTGATCGCGACCGGTGCGATGGGGTTCGGGAATGGTGTGGTGTTCCAACTGGTCGCAGAACGGTTCCCGAAAGATATCGGCCTTGCATCGGGTGTCGTGGGCGCGGCCGGCGGTTTCGGGGGATTTCTCCTGCCCATCAGCGCTGTCACTATGAAGGGGTTCACCGGGAGCTATGACCTGGGTCTCTGGCTCTTCGCAGGGTTTGGGGTCTGCGCCTGGGGAACGGTGATCGTCGCGTTGCGGACTCGGGCCGCTTCTATGGCAGGGCCCTCCTCCTGAATGATTGCCCCGCTGACAGTAGGGCCCAAAAAAAATGGTACATGGTCGATGGTATATGGTCGATGGTAAATGATAAATTGATTTCCCATTTAACATGAACCATTAACCATTCATCATATGGCCACGCCTTTTCACAGCATCGAAGACGCCATTCGTGACATCAAGGGCGGGAAGTTTATCATCCTCGTCGATGACGAAGATCGCGAGAATGAAGGCGATCTTGTCATGGCCGCCCAACATGTGACGCCCCACGCCGTCAATTTCATGGCCCGGCATGCCCGTGGGTTGATCTGTCTCGCTCTGACGCCTCAGCGCGTGGAAGAACTCCATCTCCCGCAGCAGGCGGTGGAGAATACCGCCACCTTCGGCACAGCCTTCACCGTGTCCATCGATGCGCGGAAAGACATTACGACGGGCATCTCGGCGGCGGATCGGGCCACGACGATTCATGTGGCGATCGATCCGAAGTCCAAGCCTGCCGACCTGGCGCGCCCCGGCCATATTTTCCCCTTGAAGGCGCAGCAGGGTGGGGTGTTGAAGCGCGCGGGGCAGACCGAAGGGTCTGTCGATCTGGCGCGGTTAGCCGGACTTACGCCCGCCGGCGTGATTTGCGAAATCATGAACGAGGACGGCACCATGGCGCGCGTGCCGGAGCTGACGAAATTTGCCAAAGCGCACAAGTTGACGATGGTCACGATCAAGGCGCTCATCGAATACCGCATGCAGCGCGAGCCCTTTGTGCGTCGGATGGCCAGTGCGCGGCTGCCGACGATGTTCGGCGATTTCGAGGCGGTGGCGTTCGAAAACGAATTGGACGGGGTCACGCACATCGCCTTGGTGAAAGGACGTGTCGAAGGGGGCGATCCCACGCTGGTGCGGGTGCACTCGGGCTGTTTGACGGCCGACGCGCTGGGCTCGTTGCGGTGCGACTGTCGCGACCAGCTCCATAAGGCGATGGAGGTGATTCAGAAGGAAGGGCGCGGGGTGCTTCTCTACCTCAATCAAGAAGGGCGCGGCATCGGCCTGCTCAATAAGATCCGAGCCTATGGGTTGCAAGATGAGGGGAGCGATACGGTCGAAGCGAATTTAAAGCTGGGATTCAAGGCCGACCTGCGCGATTACGGGGTCGGGGCGCAGATTCTCGTCAATCTCGGCCTGCACCAGATCAGGCTCATCACGAACAATCCCCGCAAGATCGTCGGCATCGAGGGATATGGATTGAAAGTGGTGGAGCGTGTGTCGATCGAAATTCAGCCACGCGCGGCGAACGTGAAGTACTTGCGCACGAAAAAGAATAAGATGGGGCATATCCTTAAAAAGGTGTGAGAAGGGCCGGCTGGGTCGGTCTCTTGCTCGCGCAACGCGCGGCCTCAGAAGGCCCTCGTTGGACGCGCGCAGTGAGCCCAACCCAACCAACCCTTTGTGTGTGCGAAAGTAGGGAGAGGGGACGAGAGGAAAGCCTAAGGAGAGTGTGGTTGGGCTCGCCCTTTCTTGCTCGCGGAGCCCCCCACGATGAAACTGTGGTCGCATGGGCCAAGGGCGCTTCTTGGCGCGCCCAGGGTGGGCGGGTGAGAAAGTGCGCGCAGTTGAAAGGCAAGCTGGCCGTCCCCCAGTTCGTGGCGAATGTGCTGGAGGAGAAGAAACAAAGGAATGAAACTGCGTAAAGGCTCTCACGATGCGATGGGGTTGCGGTTTGGGATTGTCGTCGCGCGGTTCAACAAGTTTGTCACGAGCAAGCTGTTGAGTTCCTGCATCGATGGATTGAGCAAGCACGGAGTGAAGCCGGACGACATCGAGGTGGTGCGGGTGCCGGGGGCGTTCGAAATTCCCTTGGTGGCTCGAACGATGGCGCGAACGAAGCGGTTTGATGCGGTGATTTGTCTTGGAGCGGTCATTCGCGGCGACACGCCGCATTTCGAGTACATCAGCGCGGAGGTGAGCCGTGGCATCGGACAGGCATCGCTGGATGCCGATGTGCCGATCATCTTCGGGGTGCTGACGACGCATACGATCGCGCAGGCGATCGAGCGTTCTGACCCGGCCAAGTTCAACCGTGGTGGGGAGGCGGCCAAATCCGCGATTGAAATGGCGACGGTGATGAAAACGTTGCGTGCAGAGGCTGACAGGTTGACAGGTCACAAGCTGACAAGTGGGAGCATCAAGAGCCGGGCCAGGAGAAAACGATGAGTCATTCTTGTCAGCCTGGTTTTTTGTCAGCTTGTAGTCTTGTCAGCCTGTCAGCGAATAATTCCTTGTCAGCCCGTAACCATGGGTAGCCGCCATCATGCCAGGGAGCGCGCGCTCCAGATCCTGTTTCAGTATGACATTCACGGCAAGCCGGGCCTGTGGTTGGATGTCTTCTGGACGGAGAATGAGGCCACGGATGAGGTGAAGGATTTTGCTGAACGGCTGGTAACCGGAGTGTTGGAGAAGAAAAAAGAGTTGGATGCCCTTATCGGAAAATACGCCACCAATTGGAAAGTCAGCCGTATGCCGATTGTGGACCGCAATATCCTGCGCGCCGGTGTCTATGAACTGTTGTGGATGGATGACGTGCCTGCCAAGGTGACGGTCAACGAAGCCATCGAGCTGGCGAAAAGCTTCGGCGACGACGACGCGTCGAAGTTCGTGAACGGCATCCTGGATCAAGTCTTGGGCAAGGAATTGACGCTGGCCGCCAAGCGTGCCGAAGCGGTAGACGCGAAGGTTGGGGGTAAAGGGGTAAAGGGGTAAAGGGTATGAATCGGCCTATCTATACTCAGCACTCAGCACTCAGCACTCAGGATCACCATGATCGATAGATACACCCGTCCTCAGATGAAAGCCATTTGGGAATTGAAACGCAAGTATGAGATCTGGCTCGCAGTCGAGTTGGCTGCCTGCGTGGCGTTCGAACGGGCCGGACAGGTTCCGCGCGGCACAGCGGCTCGTATCGGAAAGAAAGCCAGGATCGATGTGAAGCGCATCGCCAGAATCGAGAAGGTGACGAAGCACGATGTGATCGCCTTTCTCGAATCGCTGGTGGATTCGGTCGGTCCTGAGCATCGGTTCCTTCATATGGGGTTGACCTCGTCGGATATTGTGGACACGTCTTTGGCCGTGCAGATGACCGAGGCGCTCGACCTCATTCGCGACGATCTTGACGAGCTGATTGCGGTCTTGAAGCGGCAGGCGCTGAAATATAAACACACGGTCATGGTCGGCCGCTCGCACGGCATTCATGGCGAGCCGATCTCGTTCGGCTTCAAGCTGGCCATTTGGTATGAAGAAGCCTGCCGGCACCGGGAGCGGCTGACACACGTTCGGCAGGAGATTGCGGTCGGCAAGCTGTCCGGCGCCATGGGCACCTTCGCGCATCAAGGGCCTGAAGTGGAAGAGTACGTTTGCGCCAAGCTGGGGCTCACACCGGACCCTGTTTCCAATCAAATCGTGCAGCGCGATCGCCATGCAGCTTACGCCTCGGCATTGGCGCTGTTGGCTGCCAGCATCGAAAAATTCGCGACCGAGATTCGCCATCTGCAACGGACTGAGGTGCTTGAAGCGGAGGAGTATTTTTCGGAAGGGCAGAAAGGATCCTCGGCGATGCCACACAAGCGGAACCCGATCGCTTCGGAGAATCTCTGCGGGCTGGCGCGCATCGTGCGGAGCAATAGTCTCGCGGCAATGGAAAACGTCGCCCTGTGGCATGAGCGCGACATCAGCCATTCGTCCGTCGAGCGCGTCATCATGCCGGACAGCACGATCCTGATCGACTACATGCTGGCGCGGATCACCGACGTCATCGAGCATCTAGTGGTCTACCCCGCCAACATGAAACGCAACCTCGATCTCACCGGAGGGCTGGTCTATTCGCAACGGCTGCTGCTGTTGCTTGTCGAGAGGGGGGCACAGCGCAAGGAAGCGTATGAAGCCGTCCAGCGGAATGCCATGGCTTCCTGGAAAGGGGCTGGGGGACTGCAAGAATTAGTCGGCAAGGATCCCTTCGTGGCGAAACATCTCACGGCAGCGGAGATTCGATCCTGTTTCGAACCAAAGTATTATCTGCGCCATCTCGATAAGATTTTCCAGAGGGTCTTCGGATCGAAGGCGCGTAACTCAAAGAAGGGAAGCAAGCGATGAGGCCATTTTATTCTGCTTTCATGCGGTGTGCTCTGTCGGCGTTTATCGGTCTGGTGATGGTATCGGCTGTTGAGGCCGCAGATCGAGACAAGCTTCTCAGCGAGCCTGGCGTTTATGGCACGTTTGCCGCCTTTAGCCTCGATGCGGACTGGGGGAAGCAGGATGCACCGGTCAGGATTGCACAATTGGCTCTTCTGAAGGGTGTGGTCGAGCAGCATCGAGAGAAAATGGCGATCGATGTCTATCTTCTCCGTGGACTATCCGATCATGCGGACCTGCTCTTTCGCATTCACGCGATCGAGTTGCGCGAGACCCAACA
>JAABQN010000102.1 GCA_011391455.1 Nitrospiraceae bacterium | reverse complement strand
AGGCGACAGGCCGCTTCCAAGCCTGTCGCCTTAACGCTTCGCCACGTTCAGTGAGTTACTCTTGTAGTTATTGCCCCAGAAACCTCTCAGCTTTTTTGCACCACGCAGGAATGCTTTAACTTCAATCGGTTTCGCCAAAGCAATGGAGAATGTCTCTGTTTCTGTCATCCGAGGTTAATTTGGAGGACTACCATTGAAAAGGAGAATGATATGAAGGCATTGAAAATGAAGAATCCGCCCCACCCGGGGTTTTCGGTGCGTGTGGACTGTCTTGAGCCACATGGTTTGAGCGTGACCGAAGGGGCGAAGATCCTTGGTGTGTCGCGGTCTGCCTTGAGTCATCTGGTGAACCAGAGTGCAGACCTGTCTTGGGATATGGCGATTCGCTTGGCCAAGGCCTTTGGCAGTACGCCGGAGGGATGGATGCGGTTGCAGTTTCAGTATGATGCCGCCCAGGTGGAAGAGCGGTCCAAAAAAATCAAGGTGAAGACATTTGCTGCCGTAGTTCATGCGTGAAGAGCGGGGGTGGAGGGAGCGCACATTGCGCAAACAAGAGAGACTAACAGGCACTCTCCCCTCCTATGCCTAGCAATAGCGATCATTCCATCGGTTTATGTAGATCGCTGAAGCACGCTGAGGCATAGAGAGATTCAAATGAGCGGTGCAGGATACTGAGAAAAAGGCTGATACTTGTGCGCTGGTCTGGCCGCAATGAAGCTCCCCGCAGCAAGCTGCGGGGTATCCTGCGAAATTCTCAGAAGCCGCTACCCTCCTTCGCCAAGGCTATGGAGGGTTCTCCTCGCCTTCATCCCCGCAGCAGCCTACTCCGCCGAAGCAGTCGCTTCGGCTGCGAAGGCCGGAAGCTACGGGGTATTCGGCGAAGGAGAATAATGCTTTCAATCTTCCGGCATTCGATCCACGACTCGATCCCATTCCTTCATGGCGGGCTTCACATGGTGATCGAGGTGCGTGAGTGCCACATAGAGCCGCCCTTCGTACTCGTCTCGCTTAGCATCCGTAGGGGATAGCGTTTTCAAGATTGCAACAAGCCCCAGGATCTCTTCGGTGGTCTCTAAAATCTCATCAAAGTGATTATCCAGCAAAGAACTCGACGGCATAAGGAATGAGTCTTTGTCAGCTACCGCCGACTGGCGCGTTTTCTTAATCATGGCGCTTTCCTTTCTTCAACCGTCGCTCGAGATTCTTTTCGGTTTCTTCCCATGCTTTGATCTCGATCTCCCAATGCCGGATGAGTCTACGATCGGGATTCGCATTCTAAGGTGCGCCGATGGATAGACATGCTCCCTCCAAGCTCGTTCGCTCGTTCTCTCTCAAGGAATGGGGGCTGATTGATCTTCCACTGCGCGCGTCCAACGAATGCTGGTCTATCTGGTTTGTTTGGTTTGTTTGGTTGATCGGACTGAAAATTCATCCAGAAGAACCAGACAGACCAGAAAGACCGGCTAACCAGACAGACGAGTCCGAGCGCGTTGCGCGAGCACAGAAGATCATCAGCCCCCATCCCCTCCTCTGATCCACACATCTACTGAAGGGAGCGGCCAAGGTTGTCCTTGACTGCGCGCGTCGAACGAGCACATTCCTATCGTGCGCGTTCCGCGAGCAAAAAGGGCACCTGGCCGCTCCCTACTCCTCTTCGTCGCCCGACTCGCCGCGCGCCGACGGAATCCCGTAGCGCTTGCACTTCTCCCAGAGGGCCTTGCGCGAAAGTCCGAGGATCTTCGCGCCGGTCGTGCGGCTGCCGTCCACTCGCTCCAACACCGACAGAATATAGTCCTTCTCGAACTGTTCCCGCGCCGTCGCCAGTGAGGTCAACGGACGCTCCTCTCGCTTCTGCCCCGTCAGCCCTTCGCTACAGAATCCGCACGATTCTTGTGGCGTTCCACCTGTATAGGGACAGGATTGGAACCCGCACAGGTCTGACGGTTGGACCGCTTCACGATCACGCCCCAACGCCACCGCACGCTCGACCATGTTCTCCAACTCCCGCACGTTCCCCGGGAAGGAATAGCGCAGGAAGAGTTCGCGCGACGCGGGAGAAAACCCTTTCAACGTCTTATTCATCTTGCCGGCGCAGGTCTTCAATATATTGTCGGCAATAATCATGATGTCGTCCTGCCGTTGACGCAACGGAGGAATCACGATCTGCACGACATTGAGCCGGTAAAACAGATCCTCTCGAAACCGCCCCTGAGAGACTTCCTTTCGAAGGTCCTTCTGTGTGGCACAGACCAGCCGCACGTCGACATCGATCCTGTCGTTCCCTCCAACGCGCTCGAACTGTCTCTCCTGAAGTACCCGCAGCAATTTGACCTGGACAATCGGCGAGATTTCCCCGATTTCATCGAGAAACAACGTGCCTCGATGGGCCAGCTCAAACCGCCCACGCCTCTGCCGTACCGCCCCGGTGAACGCCCCCTTCTCATGGCCGAACAGTTCCGCTTCCAATAGGGTTTCCGGAAGCGCCGCACAGCTCACTTTGATCAAGGGATACTGGCTTCTGGCGCTGTTTTGATGGATGGCGTTGGCGACCAGCTCCTTGCCGGTTCCGCTCTCTCCAAGAATCAGCGTCGTCGATTCCGTTCCTGCCACCAGCTTGATCTTCTCAAGCACGGCCCGCATTTGATTGTTCGCTCCGAGAATCCCTCCAAAACTGAACTTATCTTCCAGCACCGCTCGAAGATCTTGATTTTCTCGCCGCAAGAGCACGACACGGCCCACCCGCTCGACGATCAACAGCAATTCATCCATTTGGAACGGTTTCGTAACGTAGTCGAACGCGCCGAGCTTCATCGCGCCGACCGCCGTTTCCACCGATCCGTGGGCGGTAATCACTATGACCTCTGTGTGGGGCGACTGCTCTTTGGTCGCTGTAAGCACCGTGAGCCCGTCCGCGCCTGGCAGCCGCAGATCGGTGATCACCAGATCGAATGGCCGTTGGCGGATGGCTTCAATCCCTTCCGTCCCGGAGGCGGTTGCTTCGATGTCATAACCGATTGCCTCCAACGCATCGACCATCGACAGGCGAATCAGCGGCTCGTCATCGACGAGTAGGATCCTGAGCCCCTTCATGACACCCTCTCCACCAACGAACGATCCCGGGAAACAGGGAGACAGAGCGTAAAGGTCGTCCCCTTCCCGACTTCGCTGTCTACCAGGATCTTTCCTCCGTGACGCTCGACGATGCCCAGACTGACCGACAGGCCGAGACCGGTTCCTTCGCCTTCGCGCTTGGTCGTAAAGAAGGGATCGAAAATCCTCGGCAGGACTGCCGGGGGAATACCCGCTCCCGTGTCGCGAACTTCGATCAGACAGACTCCTTCGACCACGGACGTCTTGATCGACAACAGGCCACCCTCTGGCATCGCTTGAACCGCATTCAATACCAGGTTCATCAGCACTTGCTCGATCATATGCCGATCGACCATGACATTCGGCAATCCCTGACCGAATCCCGTTTCCAACACAATCCGGTTCGGTGCAAAGAGATGCGTCGTCAAGACCAACACCCGATCGACGACGTGATTGATCTCCGTCAGCGCAAACTCCGGCTCATGCTGTTGGGAGAAATCGAGGAGCTGCCGAACGATCTTCTGCACACGACGCACCCCGTCTTCCATCGAAACCCGATATTCTTCTTGCCGGCTCGGCGACAGCGTCCCCTTCCGTAAGTTGTACAGGCAGTTGAGTATCCCCCCGAGGGGATTGTTGATCTCGTGCGCGACCCCCGCTGCCAGCCTTCCGACCGAGGCCAATTTTTCAGAGTTCCTGATCCGCTGCTCCAGCTTCTTGGTCTCGGTCATATCGCGCGCGATGCCCAGTACACCAAAAATCGTTCCCTCGACCCCCTGCAGCGGGGAGACACTGACCATCACCGCCCTTGGCTCCCCCGTACGAGTCACCACCTCGACCTCATAGACCTGCTTTGCACCGATATCCAGCGTGCTCTTGAGCCGCTTTCCTCGATGACGCTTGGAAAGAAGGGCGAGGTAGGGCCGTCCCAGGAGATCGTCTTTCCGGTAGCCCCATGCTTCGATCTTGCTGTTGACGTAGGTGAACCGTTGTTCTGTATCGAGGGTATAAATGACATCGTTGGCGTTCTCGAGCAAATTTTCAAGATACTGCTTGGTCTCTTCTATTTCGCGCGTGCGCTCTCGTACTTTATATTCCAGCTCCTCCCGGTACGTCTCCAGCTGTCGTTCGAGCCGCTTCCGCTCGGTAATATCCCGCAACTGCACCATCACCATCAGCTGATCGGCTGATCCGACCAGGATTAAGTCCATTTCCGCCGGAATTTCCAGTCCGCCTGCATGGCGTACCATGATTTCCTGGGTGGATATTTTCCGCTGGTCCGACACGATGCCGTTCAGCCATCCGCGCAATGAATCATGATAACCGGGCAGTACGACTTCGAGCAGGCTGCGGCCGACCACGTCCGCCTCTGCATACCCCAGCGCCTGCTCCTCACGTTTATTGACGGCGACGATCATGCCGTCGGAATTCACCATAAAGACTGAGTCCGCCACCAAGTCGAACAAGGATTTGTACCGCGCCTGCGACGCCACGAGCTGTTGCGTCCGCTCCGACACGGCCTGTTCGAGCTTCGCCGTGTATTCCTGCAGTTGCTGCTCAAGCCGGCGCCGTTCGGTCACATCGCGCACAAAAGCGCGCGAATGAACCAGCCCGCCCCGCTCTTGATCGATCAGCGCCGTCGCATGAATCTCCACGTCGATCGGGTGACCGTCTTTGGCCAGAAACACCGTCTCCATCGTACTGCGCCCCTGCGCCATCAAACGTTCCAAATATTGCAAGACGAGCGGCTCCTGGCCGCGCGGCACGAGATCCCACAGCTTCATCGACAGCATCTCATCGAGGCTGTACTTCAACTTCTCGATCCCTGTCTTGTTCATATGGACGAACCGGCCGTTCCGGTTCAATTGATAGATCATCTCCGGGGAATGCTCGATCAAATCGCGGAATTTTTCTTCCAATCGGCGCACATCGACCACGCGCTGTTCGATCTGCCCAAACGACCGTTGGAGATTCTCCGCCATCTGGTTGAATGCATCGGCAAGCCCTTCAATCTCATCGCCGGTCTTCAGCTCCAGGCGGCGGTCCAATCGCCCACCTCCGATTTCACGCACCCCATCGTGTAACAATTGAATGGGACGAGCGATCCGGCGCGCGACGAATAACCCGGTCCCCCACAACACGGCCAGCACGAGCAATCCATAGAGCAACACTTTGGCCACAAGTTCGGCGAGCGGCGCATAGGTCTCCTGGGGATCCTGCCGCACCACGGTGATCCACTGATGTCCCCCAAGACTCCCTGCAGACAAACTTTCGCCGAATCGGACCGGCGCAAATCCGATCAACGCGTTTTGACTCCCATGTGAATCGTCTGCGGCGACTGTCCAACCGGCCTTCAGCCCATCGAGGGCACGGACCAACTCGGGCTTCATCGTATGCTCTTCCGGAGCCAGGACCGGGCAAATCACCGGCGCGCCATCGGAGCTGAATAGCATCGCGTGGCCGGTGGCGCCAATGGTAATCTCCGCAATCGCATGGAAAATCGTGTCCCGGCGCAGCAGAATGGTGACGGCCCCGATGACCGTTCTTTTGGTATCGTCCAGGATGGGTTCCGCCACCACAGCCACATGGGTTCCGAACGCTGGATCGAAGGCGATCTCGCTCACATAGCCCTTGAGACTTCCCCCCTTCACCACCGCTTGCCACCACGGCGTCTGCCCGTAAAAATATTCGACTTGCGGGATAGAGCTGAGCACCAGTGCCCCTTGCTGGTCGGTCACCAGAATCCCGATATAGTCAGATTTACGGATGTCGTGCCACCGGATGAGATAGTCGGTGGCGATGCGATTGATGAAGATGGGAAATTCGCTTTGCCGATCCCGCCGGCGCCACCGCTGCTGCCAATCCTTGATCATGCCCTGGATGCGTTGCGCATCCTTTCCCTCGTACGTGCGGTTGGCTTCGGTGACGGCGGTGCGGAGGAAGGGAGCCGTGCCAAGTTGCTGAGCCTCATTCATCCCGCGACTGACCTGCATTTCGATGCGGCGAGCGGCTTCGACGGCGGCTTCCTTGAAGTTGGCGCCGGTGATTTCGCGAAGCGCGCGCCGCTCCTCGACGTAGGTGAGTGCAAGCAAAAGGGTCAGAGGCAGAAGTCCGACCAGCACGATCGCCGTGATGATCTTCCGCTGGAGACTATGAGACCGACTCCAGAGTGTCATGGGTGGGTCCCAAGCAGGACGCGATAGCCCGTGAAGCGTAGCTCGCAGGAATAAGAGCGTATGGCAAATGGCTTATAGCTGGTGGCAAAGATGCCCCCTCGCTATTTCCACACCATCCGCTATTGGCTATACGCCATAGGCTCTTTACTTCAAACGGACGCCTAACTCCCCTTCAACATCCGCCCGGAGGCTCCCGGCCAGAGCAACAGCAACGGACTCGCAACGAAGATGGATGAATAGGTTCCGAAGATCACACCCCCCAACAGGGCCAGAGAAAAGTCGTGCAACACCTCTCCCCCCGCCAGCGTCAGAGGAATCAACACCAACACAACGGTCAAACTGGTGACGATCGTGCGGCTCAAGACCTGGTTGACCGCATTGTTGATAATCGTCTCTTCAGTCTCCCGCCGCCGCATTCGCAGATTTTCTCTGATACGGTCGAACACGACGACCGTGTCCGTCATCGAATAGCCGGCTAACGTCAGCAAGGCCGTCACGACGAGCAAGGTAATTTCCTTGTCCAGGAGATAAAAAGCGCCCAACACCGCCAACACGTCATGAAAGGTCGCCAAGGCCGCGGCAATACCGAAACGAAGCTCGAACCTCGCCGCGACGTAGAGAATGATCCCTGCAAAGGAAATGACAATCGCAATGAGGGCATCCTCTTGAAGTTTTCTCCCGATGGTCGGTCCGATTTCCGTGCTGGAATCGACCACGAAATGGTTTGAGGAGAACTCCTTCGTAAAAACCGCCACGACCCGATCGGCGATCTTTTCCTCGATCGTTGTCGACGCCTTCAGGCGGATCAGAAGTTTGTTATCCTGACCGAACTCTTGCAGCTCGGCATTGCCCAGGCCGTTCGCCTCCAGGATTTTTCTCGCCTCGTCGATCCGGATCGGTTGGTCGAACTTCAACTGCACCGCAGTCCCGCCGGAGAAATCGATGCCGAGATTCGCCGTCCCCCTGCCGATCTGAATGAGCGCGACAAGTCCCAGTACCACCATGATACCGGAAAAGAGAAAGGCCCAGCGGCGCTTCCCCATGAAATCGATACTAGTTTTTCCGAGAATCTCTAACATGCGTTCTCCCTATGAAACGGGCTGACAGGGCTGCATGCTGACATGTCTGCAAGATCCTGCGCCCTTGTCAGCTTGTGTCTTGTCCGCTTCATGCTAAAT
>JAABQN010000101.1 GCA_011391455.1 Nitrospiraceae bacterium | reverse complement strand
ATGCTCACCGACCGGCTGCCTTCTGAAGATCCCAGACATAAGATGGCGGCAGAGACCCTGGCTGCGGGTCAACGGGCCGGTGCGCTGACCGGACAATTGCTCGCCTTCAGCCGCCGACAAGTCCTCAAGCTGGAGCCGATCAACCTCAACGATTCGATCCAGTCAATCAGCTCGATGCTTAGCCGGCTACTGGGCGAAGACGTCACCCTGACGCTGGACCTTGCGCCGGATCTTTGGTCGGTCGGCGCCGACAAAGGACAATTCGACCAAGTTGTGATGAATTTAGCGGTCAACGCACGCGATGCGATGCCGGACGGGGGCACCTTAACGATCGCGACACGCCATGCCCTATTCACGCCGGAGACACCGCCCCCCCATGAGATCATGCCGTCAGGGCACTATGTGGAGCTGAATATCTGCGACACAGGCCAGGGGATGAGTCCTGAAACCATGGCGCATATTTTTGAGCCATTTTTTACGACCAAAGAGATAGGCAAAGGGACGGGCCTGGGACTGGCAACGGTATACGGGATCGTCAAGCAAAGCCATGGCTATATCTTTGTCGACAGCGCGCCAAACCAAGGGACCACGTTCCACCTCTATTACCCACGCGTGGCGGCAGCACCGAGTATGGCTGAGACCAAGTCAGTCGATCGCACGAAAGGCACAGAGACTCTGTTAGTCGTCGAGGACCAGGATTCGGTCCGTTCCCTCATCGTCGGAGTCCTGATGCGGGAGGGGTACCGCGTAATTGAAGCGGCAAAAGTGGAAGATGCTTTGCGGGTAGCGGCCTCGTTGCCTGAACCGGTCCAGGCGCTGGTGACCGATGTCGTCATGCCGCAGATGTCCGGCCCCGCGCTTGCGGCGCGGCTGAGACTTGTCTGGCCTGACCTTCGGGTATTCTTCATGTCCGGCTATAGTGGGATCGAACTGCCGGACCTTCTTGACAAGCCGGAAAACTGCTGCATTCAAAAGCCTTTTCTACCCAAGGATCTGGTCGAGCAGTTGCGCGAGCTTTTGGACAAGCCGAACTCAGGGCAGGCTGAAGCTGGGAAGGCCGAAGGTTAGACCGACCATTCACCATTTCACATTCACCATTCATCCCTTACCTCCCCTATCCCCTTTACCCCCTTCTGCCTTCCCCGCGCTTCTTGAGCCACTCCACCGCTCCGGCGCCAGCGGCGCGGCCTGTAGCAAAACAGGCGGTGAGCAGATAACCGCCGGTCGGCGCCTCCCAATCCAACATTTCTCCCGCGCAAAAGATTCCGGGTAACGTACGGATCATCAACCGTTCGTCGAGTGCTTCAAATGGAACTCCACCGGCCGTGCTGATCGCTTCCTCCAGTGGGCGTGGTGCGACGAGTTGCAACGGCAACGATTTGATGGCAGCGGCCAGATGAGCCGGGTCTGCAAAGTCCTCTTTCGAGACGACTTCACGCAGTAACCCCGCTTTCACCCCTTCAATATGCGCTTGCCGCTGAAGGTGCGTCGCCATCGTACGTTTTCCACGTGGCCGCGAGAGATCATGAGTCAGGCGCGGCACGTCGCGATCGGGCGCCAGATCGAGATGCAGCGTCGCCACCCCCTTCGCCAGGAGCTCGTCGCGCAGAAAGGCGGATACCGCATAAATTACTCCGCCCTCCACTCCAGTCTCCGTGATCACGAACTCTCCCGGGTGCCAGGATTCAGCGCCGATACCCGTCCGCATGATAATGGCAACCGACTTGACCGGCTGCCCGGCAAACTTGGTCCTGAAATGCTCGCTCCAACCGACATCGAAGCCACAGTTCGCCGGCTGCAAGGGCGCAATGTTGAGCCCTCGGCCCATCAACAGCGGCACCCACGACGCATCGGAGCCGAGCTTCGGCCAACTGCCGCCACCGAGGGCCAGCACCACCGCATCGGCCTGGACAGTGCGGTTTCCATCTGACGTGGTAAAGCGAAGAGATCCTTGCTTGTCCCAGCCGATCCATCGATGTCTGACATGAAATTGGACACCGGCCTTGCGCAATCGGCGAAGCCACGAACGTAGCAATGGCGCGGCCTTTAAATCCTTGGGGAATACGCGACCGGAAGTGCCTACAAATGTCTCGATGCCTAGTCCACGAGCCCAAGCCTTGAGTGCGTCAGGTCCGAACGACGCGAGCAGCGGAGCAATCTGCGCGCGCCTTGCCCCATAGCGTGAGAGAAATTTATCAGAGGGTTCCGTGTGCGTAAGATTCAAGCCGCCTTTCCCTGCCAGGAGAAACTTACGGCCGACCGACGCCATTGCATCGTAGAGATCGACCTGCGCGCCGGCGGCACTCGCCGCCTCCGCTGCCATAAGCCCGGCCGGTCCTCCACCGATAATGGTAATGTTCATTGGTTACTCATTCCGTGAAGCGTCGATCGTGAGTGAAGCGGCTGGTTTCTAGTTTAAAGTTTCTAGTTTCTGGTTCAACCTTGAAATATCTGCGATTCGAAACTAATAACATGAAACTAGAAACTCACAACCTGAAACGCTCGACTGCGATGCACTCCATGAGAAACACGCGGTGATGCCATATTGCCACAGACCGCCATGAATAATACGGTCAAACAGGCTATACTCTCGGCCAACGATGGATGAGCAAGAATCCCTACAGGTTGAGCTTCGGATCAGCTACCGCTATGCCACCGAACATCCCTGGGTGGTCCAGGCCATCGGAGGGTTCTTATCAGCCTATTTCATGGAGTATCCAGGGTTTCGCGTGCAGCGATATATGGAAGAACTGGAGTCCGGCACACACCTCTGGGTATGCGAGGTACCTGCCGGCATGAAGTTCCTCAGGCTCCTGAGGCGGCTGAAGGAAGATATCCCTTCCTGCGACACCCAACAGATCGCCATCGATCCGCCTGCACGGCCACGCTATCTTATCGATTGCGCTGAAACGCCGACGGAGTCGTAGCATATGGTCTGTCTGGTCTATTCGGTCTGTCTCGTCTAGTTAGTCTGACGAAACTAACCAGACAGACTAGATAGACCAGATAGACCGAACAAACAAGACAGACTGGGGATCGAAGTGAAGCTGAGGGGAGTCAGCCCGCGTATCCGGTAGGGTTACCACTTTGCCAGCGCCAGCTATCGACGCACATGGCACCAAGCCCGCGCTCTGCGCGCCAGCCCAATAGCTCAAGCGCCCGTTGTGGATCGGCATAGCACGAGGCAATGTCGCCGGAACGTCTGGGCGCAATCTTATAGGGTATTGATCGCCCGCTGGCCTGCTCAAATGCCCGCACGATATCCAATACGCTGTACCCTGTGCCAGTACCAAGATTTACAGTCAGACATTCAGCCCTCTGCTCTAATCGCTCCAATACGTTGAGTGCCTTAAGATGGCCCAAGGCCAGATCCACGACATGGATGTAATCCCGCACGCCTGTTCCATCCGGCGTGGGGTAATCATTGCCCCACACGTTGAGGTAGGCTCGTCGTCCAACCGCCACTTGCGCGATGAAGGGCAACAAATTATTGGGAATGCCCTGCGGATCTTCGCCGATTGAACCGCTGGCATGGGCCCCCACTGGGTTGAAATAGCGAAGAATGCCAAGCCGCCAGGAGGCATCGCTGCAATGCAGATCCCGCAGTATTTCTTCGATCATCAGCTTTGTGCGGCCATAAGGATTCGTAGCGGAGAGGGGGTGGTCTTCAGTGAGCGGCAGCCGTTGCGGGTCGCCATACACGGTGGCGGAGGAGCTGAATACCAGAGTTTTTATCCCGCACTCCCCCATCGCTTCCAATAGACGCAGGGTGCCTACCACGTTGTTGTCATAGTAGGCCAGTGGCTGAGTGACCGACTCCCCCACCGCCTTGAGGCCGGCGAAGTGGATCACCGCACTAGCTCCGCTCTCACGCAAGGCCGCCACCAAGGCCACACGATCGCGGATGTCGCCTCGCACCAACCGCAGCTTTTTCCCAGTGATGCCCTCTACCCTTGCCACTGATTGAGGATGGCTATTACAGAAATTGTCGAACATCGTGACATCATAGCCCGCGTCGAGCAATTCCACGCAAGTATGCGATCCGATATAGCCTGCCCCGCCGGTCACAAAAATCATGAACGCCTACCTCATGGAGAGATGACAGCAGCCTATCCAGGGGAACGAACAACGTCAAGAAATCAAAGGGAAATATTTGTTTGATTCTTTTCGTTTATGTAGTTTGTTTGGCTGAACGAAACTAATCAGAAGAACCAAATAAACCAGACAAACAAAACAAACCAAATAACGTTTTTATTACGCCTGATGCTTCTCTGATGTCGGAGGCGCAGGTTCGCCGGAGAATTTCTTGTGGAGAAGCTTTCGTCCGAGGATCGTAATCCCCAATGCGATACCGAGAGAGAGCGGCACGAACAATGCTGCGGCAATATCTGCATTGCGCAACCACCCCATCTCATGAAGCCCCTTGAAGATATAGGCCATGAGCCCGCTGAGATAGTAGGCAATCACGATAACCGACAATCCTTCGACCGTGTACTGGAGGATCGCTTGGCTCTTCGTCGTCTTGTCGACGCTGCTCAGGAGCCTCAAGTTCTGGGATTGGAGCATGAGATCGACGCGGGCGCGAATAATTGAGATCGTTCCTTCAAACCCGCTGCGAAGGGTGTCCATCCGCTTCAGGAGTTGTTGATAGCCTTCCGCCACCCCGGTAATTCCACTCAAGACATACTCGGATATCGGGCGGTAGTGTGGGAGTGATCGTTCGTCGAGTGACGCCAGCGTGCGATGCACGATCTTGTCGTAGGGAACAGAGGCGGACAACTCAAAGTGCAACCTGCTGGATAGTCGAGTAGTTTTTAACCAGTCTTGTGTCAGCCCACCGAGCCAGCGCTGAAGAGTCAGGGCGTCGGCGTGGCCGATATGCTCGCTGATGATTTCACGCTGCTTCAAGTGTACCTGCTCAAACTTGTAGGCCTGATCGACCGCAGCCGAAAACAACGGCTTTTGCATGAGCAACAAATGGTAGTAGGTTTCGATACGGACAATGGCATCGACAATGTCTTTCAAGTGAGACCTGCTGGACATGCCGGACCCTACCGTGACCCAATAGCGCTCGCGCCCATGCTCATCCGGTGTGAAGCTGGTGACCAGCGAGGTCTCCTCATCGAGAATCCGGCTGCCATAGAGGATCGGACCGGGAAACTCCCGGCTAAACGCCTCACTGGCTGGCAATGGCTCAGCCATCAGTACGATATCAAGGTGGCATACTTCCACTCCGAGCGGTGTGGCTGGAAACCGGTAGTCAGGGAAGGTCATCGGGCCAAAGGTCATCCCCCCGGCATGGTCGGATGGCATATGCCAGATTTGATAACTGTAGTACTCCGTGTGCGCTTGCCAGATCACAATAAGCCGATCGCCGGTCTCCGCCGTCTTCATGCCGTAGCCAAACGCGTCTTGAATGACCATCGCGTCGGCAGAGATCTTCAAAGTCTCCAGGAAGGATCTGAACTCGTCACGACTTGCTGGCCGCTGCACCGGTGGATCGCTCATGCGAAATGTTTTGTAGTGTACGTGCGCAGGGGCGTGTAACTGCGCGGCCCAGAGCATCTGTGGCCGCTCGTGCAGCTTCCGAATCAGCTCGCTGGTATCCGGCGTGGCATTCTCTGGTTCAGTCATTCGATGACCCTACGGGGTAAAGGAGAAACGGACCGCGCTGACAGGCTACTGACTTGCCGGCGACTCTGTCAACTGATCGTTAGTCGAATAGGCCACGAGCGAAGTACTGTACAACGAACGCATTAATTGAGGACTGGGAAGCGCACTCCAGCGAGCTAAGAAGCGCCTTCTCATCAACGGTGTTCTGACACCCCTGAAGTCTGAAACGTTACTACACAAGAAAGCCAGGACAAGCGACGGATTGTGACCGACCTCGGCTAGCCCTTGGTACCCACTGATTTGCCAATTTCCGTCCTTCAGACAGACCATTTTCCGTACTTCTACCGCCCACGCAGGGACAGTTACGCGACAATCCCTGGCATTAAAAAGACAAGCATCTGGATTATCGCGGGTTATAGCCGGAACGAATTGGATTGAATAATGGCATGGCGATTGCGCATTGGTAGGTGTAGAAAGTGGCTATCCAGGCAGTACGGAATTGTACGGAGGATTACTTACTATGATGGCCACGATGATTTACTTCCCAGGAAAAATTACAGTCCTGTTGTCTATCAGCCTTGCTGGATTATCAGGCTGTGGACCGGCTGCAACAGATTATTCACCGAGCGTGGAATCCCGTGCTAACCTGAGCATGCCTTCCAAATCTCAACCCATCACACAGTATGTTTCGGCACCAGGCAACGGCCTATCCACTCCTGCGGCAAGCCCTGTGACGCCTGCCGCATCAAACTATACACAGGCAACAGCGCAAGAAAATCCAGCGCCGCTTCCAGAGCATCTCTCCCTGCCACTCTGGATCGCACAGGCACTGGATGCTCCGGAGACCTCCGTGCGAATCCAGGCCTTGGATATGTGGGCGCAGCAGGGAGCCCAGACGCCATTGGACCCTTTGGTTGTAGCACTGGATGATGAGAATGACGAGGTGCGGGCAAAGGCAATGTCGATCATCGAGCAGCACTGGGCGATCAGTCAGGCATCTGAGCTCGAGGCAAAGAAGTAAGAGTAGTCGAATAGTAAAAACTAGGCTCAAGGCAAGAGACAAAAGGCATTATGACAGACGCGTCACGGATGACGACGCGTGGGCCAGGAGACAGTCAGTCGGTACAAACTTCATATCACCAAGGAGAAGTACCATGATGCAAGGCAAATGGAACAGATGTCTGAGTAGAATTGGGGGTGTGGCTCTTATCGGAGGTCTGGCCCTAGCGAGCTACAGTGGTGGGGTTGCGCCAGCAGAGGCGCGCGACAATGAGAGACATGGGTATAACCATCCGAACCCCTTCAAGCAAATTTTAAATAAGCTTGACGAAGTCCTGACGAAGCTCGGCAGCGCTGGAGGAGGCGGCGAGGAAGGAAATTACACGATGCGGTGGGATGCCAACAAGCCGTCAGAATCGCGCTTTGCCGTCTTGGCTGAGTTTAACGGCGCGGCGGTGAGAGATAACAATACCGGTCTGGTGTGGGAGAAATCACCATCTGTACCTACCACGTGGACCGATGCCCGCATCCAATGTATCGACAAGAATGTTGAAGGCACGCGGGGATGGCGACTGCCTTCGGTAGTAGAGTTGGCAAGTCTGATCGACCCGTCGTTGCCGGCGCCGTTTGTCCCACTCCCAGTCGTGTTTGCGAATGTGCCGATAGCCACCTATTGGACAGCAACAACGATTGCAGATGGCGGTGGTACCCTCAAGCACGGTATAAACTTTCTGACTGGAAAAGCCAGCCTCGAGCATAAGGCGAGTCAATTCAACTTTTGGTGCGTGCGCGGTTCAACGACCGAGTCTACGTATTGAGGATTGGGTGATTGAAGTGATTTGATAATTGGGGCAGGGGGCGTAGGC
>JAABQN010000100.1 GCA_011391455.1 Nitrospiraceae bacterium | reverse complement strand
ATCACGAGCACTTGAAGCGACGTAATCGTCATGACGAAAATGAACCGGCTCAGGATCACGGAACTTCGATGGATCGGCGTGGTCATCAACCGTTCCAGAAACCCATTCTCCTTGTCGAACAGCAGATCGACGCCCCCGGCGAGCCCATTGTTGAGCACCGTCATGACGACCACGCCGGCTGTCAGAAAGCTGATGTAGTCCGGGGCCTGCGTCACTTGCACATCCGCAGCCCGCTGGAACAAATTGCCGAAAAAAATCAGCCAGAACAGCATCGGCTGCACGAGCGTGAACAACATACTGAACTTCTCGCGGCTGAGCCGCTTGACCCACCGCATCGTCAACGCATGAATTTCTTGCCAGTACTCCGTCACTGTCTCTCCTTATACTGCCTGAATGTCTTGGACCGATTCGGTCATGGACCGGCCTGTATGAGAGATGAACACGTCGTCGAGCCGCGGCCGGTGATACTCGATAAACTCCAGTTGGCAATCCAATCGATTGGCGGACTCGAGGATGGCGGGCAGGGCCTTCTCAGGCGAATCGACCCGGATATCCAGGCCGGTCGGCGTCGCCTTGACCGCTCGCATGGCCGGTTGTCCCGTCAACGCGGACACCAACGCGGGAATCTTTCCCTGGTCCTTCAAGGTCAGGGACACGATATCGCCGCCCAGCCCGACCTTCAGTTCCGTCGGCGATCCGAGCGCCACCAGTTTTCCCTTATCGATGATAGCTAATCGATCGCAAAGCTGGTCCGCCTCATCCAAATAATTCGTCGTCATCACGATCGTCATGCCGCGTTGCTTCAACATCCTCACGTAGTCCCAGATCCGAAGCCGACTCTGCACATCCAAGCCTAAAGTCGGTTCATCAAGGAACAAGATCTTGGGATCCGGCAAGAGACCGCAGGCAATGTCGAGCTTCCGCTTCATTCCCCCGGAGTATGTTTTCGCTGCGCGATCGGCCGCCTCCTCCAATTCCACGAGCTTCAGTAACTCGGCAATGCGCTTCGCGGCTTCTGCCTTCGATAAGTGGTACAGCGCGCCGAGAAGTTCGAGGTGTTCCCTGCCGGTGAGAAAACGATCGATGGCCCGCTCTTGAGGCACGTAGCCGATGAGTCGCCGGACGACATCCGCCTCGCGGACCGTATCGTGGCCCAAGACACTGGCCGTGCCCGACGTCGGCGTCAGCAGTGTGATGAGCGTCCTAAGCGTGGTGCTTTTCCCCGCCCCGTTCGGACCCAGCAGGCCGAAAATCTCGCCCGCATAGACCTCAAACGACAGATCGGAGACAGCCGTATGCTTATCATAGGCTTTCGTGAGCCCGGACACCTGAATCGCGATGGCGCGATCCATCAGCCCCAGCCCTTCGCGCCGGATTGATCGTGCATCATGAATTCGATGAGGTCACTGAGACGGCGGGCTTGTTGGTGAAGACTGTCTGCCTCCAACAGAAACTGTTTTTCCAAGGGCGTGCACTCCAAATAGGTGGACAGGGTATTGACGAAAATCTCGTCGCTGACTTCTTCCCGGAAAAACTCCTGCCATGTGGGCGCGTCGTCGCGGGACCGGAGATAGGACTCCAGCGTGGTGAACAAGCGCCGACGAACTGTGGGATCGAGCGACGTCTCTGTGCCCCGAACGGCAAGAGAGATCGTGGCCTCACGATAGGCCTGGTCGTACCACTCACATTTGATCTCAAACCGTTCCAGCCCCTGCAGCAGGATGTTGGATCGGCCATCGGCCAAAGACTGCACACTGGCCAATCGACCGACACAGCCCATCGAGAACACGGGCGGATGGCCATAATAGTCCGTTTCCCATCCATCCTTGAGCAGGGCCATGCCGATACATTGCCCGCTCCTTGCCGCATCCGAGACCATGGCGCGGTAGCGCGGCTCAAAGATATGCAGGGGGAGATAGGTCTTGGGGAACAGGACGACATTCGGAAGAGGAAACACCGGAATTCGATCCGGAATGGGAAACGGCGTCGCACTGTGAGGCTGATCGCGCCCCGGCTGCTCTCGCTCGTGATCGGTCTGCATGGGTCACGATAGCTGATGGCCGACAAAGTTGTCAACGGCGCGATTTGGCATCGCTCACCCATCGAGTTGAAGAAAACCCTTATCAATACAGGAGATTTGTGCCATCCGTTGAAGCATGGTATAAGCGCACGCGACGACTCCCGATACCGTACGGAGCATCCATCACCCATGTACGAATTGCCGCGCCATCTCCGGCACCTCCTAGTCCTTGCGAGTAGTCTGCTAGTCGTCGTGCCAGGACTCGCAGCCGATACAGCGGAGGAATTCAGAGTCGCCACGGAAGGCTATCGATATTCGTTCCCGCGCGATCACGGAGCGCATGAGGAGTTTCGCACCGAGTGGTGGTACTACACCGGCCAGCTCACGGCGAAGGACGGCCGGCCCTTCGGCTATGAACTCACCTTCTTCCGCCGTGGTATGCCGCGCGAACAGACGAAAACCCTGCCGTCGAAGTGGGCCGTCTCTCACCTGTACCTGGCCCATTTCGCCATCAGCGATCTCAGCAAGAGCCAGTTTCACTATGCGGACAAGATGAGCCGGGCCGGTTTGGGCAAGGCCGGCGCGGCGCAGGATCGGCTCCACGTCTGGATCGATCAGTGGAGCACTGAATCGCCATCGGCCGCTCCCGGCACTCAAACCCTCCAGGCAGCGGAGGGCGACATGGCCATCCATTTCACAGTCTCACCGGAAAAACCGCTGGTTGTGCATGGCGCCAACGGGATCAGCCGCAAAGGCTCGGTCGCAGGACAAGCCTCTCACTACTATTCCTTCACCAGACTGGCCACGACCGGCAAACTCACGATCGGAAACGAATCGTTCGACGTGACCGGCACAAGTTGGATGGACCATGAGTTCGGGTCCGCCGATCTCGATAAAGATCTGGTCGGATGGGACTGGTTCAGCTTGCAACTCGACGACCAGAGGGAACTCATGCTCTATCGGCTCCGCCGGGTAGACGGATCGGCCCATCCGGCCTCGAGCGGCACGTTGATCGACCGAAACGGACAGGGACGCCATCTTTCGATCGGTGACTTCACACTCGAACCAACAAGTTATTGGACCAGCCAGACCAGCCACGCACGCTATCCGCAGCGTTGGCGCCTGACCATTCCCTCACAACAACTCTCATTGGAACTCGTGCCCCGTATGGCCGAGCAAGAACTCTCCCCCAAACGCAGCACGCAAATCACCTATTGGGAAGGCGCCATCGAGACAACCGGAACAGCACAGGGGAAACCGATTCACGGACAGGGCTATATGGAACTCACTGGCTATGTCGAACGGATTCCCAGTAAATTGTAACCGGCAAATTTGTTTCTTTGGTTTGTTTGGTTTGTCTTGTTTATTTGGTTGAACCAGACTAACCGGATAACCCGGATCAATCAGATAAACTTAACAAACCGAATCAACCAGCGTAACGGGTTGGCAATCGCGGTTTCTCGAACGACGGCTGAGCGAACTGCCGGATTGAGACATGGATCAAGCAGCTCTGTCAGGAAATCCTGGCAACAGCCCACGGCTGGGTGTTGAGCGTCCGCTGCTTCATCACCTGATTAGTCGATAGCCCTTACAACCGCTCATACTCAGACCGTACCAACTGCGGGTCGTACGTGCGCTCCAGCCTGCGAACAATGAAGTGACCCCGTGCCATCTCCTGGAAATGGTCTATGAACAGGACGTTGATCACGACGCCTCCGGCGGCGCCGATCACCGGAACAGCTTGCGCGGCGACCTTCTCTGAGACGTTCACGCCGAAGCGAGTAGCCAGCTGTGCAATGAGCCTAACGATGGCAGGCGCACCCTCCTCCACCAGACCTCTCTGGGTGATGTACCCTGCAGCCTCTGAAACCGATTTCGCCAGAGCGGCGCGCATCAAGAAGTAGGCGGATTCGCTCGCGTCGTCGCTCTTGCTGGGCCCGCCAAGCGCAAAAACTTCAAGGCAGGCCAGTTTGGCATCAGGTGTCCTGAGGCGCTCACCCTCACTTCGTGCAATATCCGCAATGGATCGCAGCATGATCGTGGTGGAGAGGGGCAGTTCGAATGGGAGACCGAGCAACCCAAGGGCGCCTCCCCCGGCACCGGTCGCCACCACGGCGAGCTTGTGTAGAAACTCCCAAGAGTTTGCCTGCGGTGTGTCGTCGATCGTCAGCAGCGCGGCTTGTAGCGCCGTCTCCAGCGACTTCCTTGTCGCCTCGTTGACGACTTGTGCCCATTTGCCCGGAAGTAGCTGGAGCGCCTTCTCAATCGGCATGCCGATCAATCCCGTGATCTTCGCGGCAAGACCGGGATTCTCCAGGAGCGCCTTGGCGTACCGGAGCGCTTCTTGATCTTCGTACGATAGCTTCACGCGACCCTCATTCTTCCGGCTGTTGTCCAATTATAAGAGGAGCTGCTACAGAAATCGTGGCCCAATCGGATTATATTCGCCAGCCCCGTTATTCAAAGGCACTCTCCTTTTGCCAGGAATGTCGCTCGCTTACACGACGTTGTCAATTTGTTCAATCCGAAACGACCCATCTGTCGATTTTGACAAGTCTCGACGACAATCTTATGCAAACCGGTATGGTAAAACCCTGACGGGAGGAGCGTGCCATGAAATACCTTTGCTTGGTATATGTTGAAGAAAAGACACTTCACGCGATTCCGCAGAACGAGCGGATCGCGCTTTCCAACGAATCGATGACATACTGTGATGGGCTGCAGAAGCAAGGTCAGCTCCTTGCAGCCTCACCGCTTCACCCGGTGGAGACGGCGACGACGGTGCGGGTCCGTGAAGGAAAGACCTCGACAACCGATGGCCCCTTTGCCGAAACGAAGGAACAGTTGGGTGGATACCTTCTGATCGATGTCAAAGACCTGAACGACGCCGTACGGATTGCCTCGAAATTTCCCGCAGGCTAGTACGGGAGCATCGAGATTCGGCCGCTCAAAGAAAACGGGTGCGCGTGAAGTGAACTGTTGAATGGTCAATGGTGAATGGTTAATGGGGAACGCAACTATGAAATTCATGTTGATTGTGCATCATGACGAAGAGGCCTTCGAGAAGATCGAGAAGGAGAAGCGAGAACAGATGCTTGCCGAATCTATAGCGCTGACGCACGAGCTTCATGCTAACGGCCAGTATGTGAGCGCCTCACCGCGGCACCCGGCAGCCACGGCGGTCATGGTGCGGGTGCGTGAAGGCAAGCCGCTGGTGACCGACGGCCCCTTTATCGAAACCCGCGAACAGATCGCGGGATATTTTCTGATCCAGGCGCGGAATCTTCGTGACGCTATCGGCATCGCGAGCAAAGTGCCGGGCGCGCGCATCGGAACGGTCGAAGTGCGACCGTTGATCGAGTTTACAGGATTGCCCAACGAGTAACGGGCCGCGCAAGGCGCAGCTCACACAAGGGAGGAATCGGCAATGAGCGGAATTCGCATGCTGGTCGGAACCAAGAAGGGCGCGTTCATCCTGACGTCGGACGGCAATCGGAAGCAGTGGACGGTCAACGGTCCTCTGTTTGCCGGATGGGAGTTGTATCATCTCAAAGGATCGCCCGCCGATCCCAATCGGCTGTACGCCTCGCAAACCAGCAGTTGGTTCGGGCAAGTCGTTCAGCGTTCGGATGACGGCGGAAAAACCTGGACTCCGCCGGGCACCAAACCCGAAGATTTAATGAGCCCTGACGGCATGCCGAAGGGCGAGAGCAATATGTTTCTCTACGATACTTCTGCGGAAACTGGGAAACCCCTCACGACCCACCAGCATTACGACGGCTCACAACGTCCGTGGGAATTCAAACGCGTGTGGCATCTCGAACCCTCGCTGACGGATCCAGACACCGTGTATGCCGGCGCGGAAGATGCGGCGTTGTTCAAATCGACGGACGGGGGAAAAACGTGGAAGGAACTGGCGGGACTGCGAAGCGCGAAGGGACAGCTCTGGCAACCTGGTGCCGGCGGGATGTGCCTGCACACGATCGTGCTGGACAAGGTTCATCCGGATCGGATCTTCGTGGCCATTTCGGCTGCCGGCACGTTCCGCAGCGACGATGGCGGCAAGACGTGGAAGCCAACCAACAAAGGCTTGGTCTCGAAGTATGAACTGCCCGATCCGGACGCCGAAGTCGGCCACTGCGTCCACTGCATCACGATGCATCCGTCACGACCGAACGTGCTGTATATGCAAAAACACTGGGACGTGATGCGCAGCGACGATGCCGGGGAATCGTGGCGTGAGATCAGCGGCAATCTGCCGAGCGATTTTGGATTCCCAATCGCCGTGCATGCTCATGAGCCGAACACGGTGTATGTGGTTCCAATCAAGAGCGATTCCGAACATTATCCGCCGGAAGGAAAGTTACGCGTGTACCGCAGCCGGACAGGCGGGGACGAGTGGGAGGCGCTGACCAAGGGGCTGCCGCAGCAGGATTGCTACGTCAATATCCTGCGCGATGCGATGGCCGTCGATCAGCTTGATCCCTGCGGGATTTATTTCGGGACGACCGGCGGGCAGGTCTACGCCTCGTCCAATGCAGGGGACAGCTGGACCGCGATCGTTCGGGATCTTCCACCCGTTTTATCGATAGAGGTCCAAACGCTGCCATGATACGGGTCGTGCTTCCAGCACATCTGCGGACGCTAGCTCGCGTCAATGGCGAAGTGACGTTGGAGGTCAAGGGGAAGGTCACGCAACGTGCGGTGCTCGACGCGCTGGAAGCGCGCTACCCAATGTTACGGGGGACGATCCGAGACCATGTCACGCTCAAGCGCCGAGCGTTCGTGCGATTCTTCGGCTGTGAACAGGATCTGTCTCACGAGTCGCCAGACACCCCGCTGCCCGATGCGGTTGCTATGGGCATCGAGCCGTTTCTTATCGTGGGAGCCATGGCCGGAGGCTAGCAGGCCGTTGAAAAAGTCGCTCGTCTCACCCGCCCAGCCCTGGCGCGCCGGGACGCGCCTTGACCCAAGCGGCATTCATTCGTCGCACGCCTCCATGCGCTTGCAGTCGATGTCCTTCGACTGCAAGCACATGGCCTGGGACGGGTTAAGGTTTTTGTTAAAACGTGAAGTACTCATTCACAGAAGTGCAATAGCCGCGATACCATTACCAATTCAACAACCCATTTCAAGGAGGAACCCATGCGTCTTAGAAACCTGATTCTCGTAGTACTTTGTGTCGTGCTGATGAATTCGGTGGCTCTGGCCAAAGATAAGAAATCAGACAAACCAATGGACCAGCAGGCGATGATGGAAGTGTGGAAACAACTGGCTACGCCTGGCGAGCCGCACAAGCTGTTCGCCACCTTGGCCGGCAGCTGGACGACCACGACGAAAGAATGGATGGAGCCGGGCAAGCCTCCGACGGAATCGACCGGAACGGCGGAGATGAAGATGCTGCTGGACGGACGCTTTCTCTATCAAGAATTCAACGGCAACATGATGGGACAACCCTTCTCCGG
>JAABQN010000099.1 GCA_011391455.1 Nitrospiraceae bacterium | reverse complement strand
CTTTATTTTGGACCGCAATCCCGGGGTTAGGAAAGTCAGCATTCTTCTTGGCATCGAAGCTCATGAACTTGATGGTCCCGGCATGCTTGGATTCGGTCACCGTCTGCTCGACCACCTTGCTCGCCGTTCCACCGATGTGAAAGGTCCGCATGGTCAGCTGTGTTCCCGGCTCACCGATCGACTGCGCCGCAATGACACCGACGGGCTCGCCCTTTTCGACTAACCGTCCGCGGGCCAAATCACGCCCGTAACAGGATCGGCAGACTCCACGGCGCGACTGACAGGTCAGCACAGAGCGAATCTTGACATGGTCGACTGCCGCTTCCACGATCGCCTTGGTCCGTTCCTCGTCGATCTCCTCATTGAACGACACAATGATCTCACCCGTGACCGGATCGCGAATGTCTTCCGCCGCCAACCGGCCCAACACCCGCTCTTCGATCGGCTGAATGATCTCTCCACCCTCGACCAATGCGCTCACAATAATGCCGTCGGTCGTCCCGCAATCGATTTCGTTGATAATCACATCCTGCGCGATATCCACCAGGCGGCGCGTGAGATAGCCGGAGTTCGCCGTCTTCAACGCCGTGTCGGCCAACCCCTTGCGGGCGCCGTGCGTCGAAATGAAGTACTGCAACACCGTTAACCCTTCGCGGAAGTTGGCGGTAATCGGCGTCTCGATAATTTCACCGGACGGCTTCGCCATTAAACCGCGCATACCGCCCAATTGGCGGATCTGCTGTGAGCTTCCGCGAGCGCCAGAATCTGCCATCATGAAGATCGGATTGAAGGACTCAGCCTTGTTCGGATCGCCGCCCGCGCCCAATTCCTTCATCATTTCAGTGGCAATCTGTTCAGTCACATGAGCCCAGATGTCGATCACCTTGTTATAGCGTTCGCCGTTGGTGATCAATCCCTCGGCATATTGCCGCTCGATCTCCGCCACCTCATGCTGAGCCTTCCCCAACAATTCTTGCTTCTTGGTCGGAATATGCATGTTGTCGATGCAGATCGAGATGCCGGCACGCGTGGCATACTCGAACCCCGTGTCCTTGACCTTGTCGAGGAACGTCACAGTCTCGCGGTGACCGCACTGGCGATAGACAGTATCGATGAGCTTGGTCATCTCCTTCTTGGTCATGAGCTTATTCGCGTTAGCGAATGGCAAGCCCGGAGGGAGCACGTCGGACAGGATGACTCGTCCGACGGTGGTCTGAACGAGACTCCCCTCGATCCGCACCTTGATCCGCGCATGCACTTCCAACGCTTGAGAATCGTATGCAATGCGCACTTCGTCCGGTGAGCCGAACACTTTCCCCTCTCCCTTGCATCCGGCACGCTCTTTAGTCAGCCAATAACAGCCGAGCACCATGTCCTGCGACGGCACCGCAATCGGCTTGCCGTTGGCGGGCGAGAGAATGTTATTGATCGACATGAGCAACACACGCGCCTCGACCTGCGCCTCGACCGACAGCGGAACGTGGACCGCCATCTGGTCGCCGTCGAAGTCGGCGTTGAACGCGGCGCAGACCAGCGGATGCAGCCGGATGGCCTTGCCTTCGACCAGCACCGGATCGAATGCCTGGATACCAAGACGGTGCAACGTCGGCGCACGGTTCAATAATACGGGATGTTCGCGAATCACCTCGTCAAGCACGTCCCACACTTCCGGACGTTCTTTTTCGACCAAACGTTTGGCGCTCTTGATGGTGGTCGCCGCGCCGCGCTCTTCCAGCTTGTGGAAGATAAAGGGCTTGAAGAGTTCGAGCGCCATTTTCTTTGGCAACCCGCATTGGTGCAGCCGAAGCTCCGGCCCCACGACAATGACGGTTCGGCCCGAATAATCGACCCGTTTACCGAGCAGGTTTTGGCGGAAGCGCCCCTGCTTCCCCTTCAG
The DNA here is from genome assembly GCA_011391455.1 of Nitrospiraceae bacterium. GTDB lineage: Bacteria > Nitrospirota > Nitrospiria > Nitrospirales > Nitrospiraceae > Palsa-1315. The sequence continues at coordinate 5,673 of JAABQN010000099.1, read as the reverse complement.
CATATCGCTCAGCGATTTGAGCGGCCGCTTGTTGGGTCCGCGAATCGCGCGGCCCCGACGCCCGTTATCGAAGAGCGCATCGACCGCTTCCTGCAACATCCGCATTTCGTTTCGGATGATCACACCCGGCGCCTTCAGTTCAATCAGCCGTTTCAGCCGATTGTTCCGATTGATGACGCGGCGGTACAAATCGTTCAAGTCCGATGTCGCAAACCGTCCGCCGTCCAGCGGCACGAGCGGGCGCAACTCCGGTGGCAGCACCGGGATCACATCCATGATCATCCACTCAGGCATGTTGCCAGACTTGCGGAAGGCTTCGATGACTTTCAGTTGCTTCGCGTATTTCTTCTTCAGCGCTGCGGATGCCGACGTCTTTGCCTTCGCCTTGATCTCATCCCACTTGGCATTGATGTCGATCTTGCGGAGCAACTCCCGAATGGCATCGGCGCCGATACCGACTTTGTAGGAGCCGGGGTTGTACGCGGATTGGAGCTCACGAAGCTTTTCCTCCGAGACCAGCTCTTTCTCCGTCAAATCTGTGGATCCCGGATCGACGCAGACATAACTCTCGAAATAGAGTATGCGCTCCAGCCCCTTGAGGCTCATGTCGAGCAAGGTTCCGATCCGGCTCGGCACGCCCTTGAGAAACCAAATATGCGCCACCGGCGCCGCAAGCTCGATATGGCCCATGCGCTCACGGCGGACCTTGGACTGGATGACCTCGACACCGCACTTGTCGCAGACGATGCCGCGGTGCTTCATGCGCTTGTACTTGCCGCAGTTGCATTCCCAATCCTTGATCGGACCGAAAATCTTCGCGCAAAACAGTCCATCTTTTTCCGGCTTGAATGACCGGTAATTGATGGTCTCCGGCTTCTTCACTTCGCCATAGGACCAGGACCGAATTTTTTCCGGCGATGCGATCCGGATCCGCATCGAATCGAATGACACCGCATCGCGCGGTTTCTCAAACAATGTATAGACGCCTTCCACGGTAGTGACCTCCTCTGATGCCGGCCGTCATGGCCGGCACACAAATGGGTTAGTCTTGCGACTTAACCAGTTCGACGTCGAGTCCCAAACTCTGCAGCTCTTTAACCAAGACGTTAAACGACTCGGGCAATCCAGGCTCCAGGAACGGTTCACCCTTCACGATCGCTTCGTACATCCGCGACCGGCCCGGCACGTCGTCCGATTTCACCGTCAAGAACTCCTGCAGCGTGGAAGCAGCGCCATAGGCCTGCAATGCCCACACTTCCATTTCTCCCAACCGCTGGCCGCCGAATTGAGCCTTGCCGCCGAGCGGCTGCTGCGTGACCAGCGAATAGGGGCCGATCGAGCGCGCGTGAATCTTGTCGTCGACCAAGTGGTGGAGCTTTAAGACATACATGTAGCCGACCGTGACGGGGCTACCGAACATTTCTCCGGTTCGGCCATCCATCAACATCGTTTGCCCGCTGGTCGGCAAGCCCGCCTTTTTCAGCAGTTCCTTAATCTCTGATTCCGACGCTCCATCGAACACCGGGCTCGCCACCTTGATTCCCAAGGCCTTGGCCGCCCAACCCAGGTGAGTTTCGAGAATTTGACCGACGTTCATGCGTGACGGCACACCGAGCGGATTCAGCACAATTTCCACCGGCGTCCCGTCCGGCAAGCAGGGCATGTCTTCCTCAGGTAAGACCCGAGAAACCACGCCTTTATTGCCATGCCGCCCGGCCATCTTGTCGCCGACCTGAATCTTGCGCTTCATCGAGACATAGACCTTGACGAGCTTGATCACGCCAGGAGGAAGCTCATCGCCCCGCTTCAGACGCCCGACCTTCTCGTCGTACAGGGTCTGTAAAATCTCGATCTGCTCCTTCGCCCGCCGCTCGACGTCTTCCAGTTCCTTCTGCTCGTCGGGATCGCTCAGAATGATGTAGCGGACGGTCTCATCCGGTAACCGCCTGAGAACCTCTGCGGTCAGCTTGCCCTTCTTCTTCAGAATGACATCGCCGCTCTCAGGATCCATCAAGTCGCGGCCGACCACCTTCCCCAACAACAATTTTCTGATCTTTTTCGTTTTCTCTTCGTCGATGATACGGAGCTCCTCGTGGTGATCACGCTGGAGCTTTATCGCATCGTCGCTTTCGATACTCTTGGATCGTTCGTCCTTATCGAGCCCTTTGCGCGAGAAGATTTTCACATCGACGACGATGCCTTCGACGCCCGGCGGCACCGTGAGCGATGTGTCCTTCACATCGCCCGCCTTCTCACCGAAGATGGCCCGCAACAGTTTTTCTTCCGGCGTCAGCTGCGTTTCGCCTTTCGGCGTCACCTTCCCGACCAGAATATTTCCAGGTTTCACTTCAGCCCCGATACGAATAATCCCGCTCTCGTCGAGATCGCGAAGCGCTTCTTCTCCGACGTTCGGGATATCGCGCGTAATGTCCTCTTTCCCCAACTTCGTATCCCGGGCCTCCACCTCGAATTCCTCAATGTGAATCGAGGTAAACGCATCCTCCCGTACCAATTTTTCACTCAAGAGAATGGCGTCTTCGAAGTTGTACCCACCCCAGGGCATGAAGGCGACGAGAATGTTTTTACCTAATGCCAGTTCACCGTGATCGATGGCGGGACCATCGGCCAAGACCTGTCCCACTTTCACCGGCTGCCCAAGCCGCACCACCGGCGTCTGCGTGATGGTCGTGCTCTGATTCGACCGTTGGAACTTAATCAGGTCGTACACGTCCAGGCCCGCATCATTCCGCTTCCGGCCTTCTCTCGAATCGGCTCGCACGACGATCCTCGTGGCATCCACGCTTTCCACGACACCGGCACGCTTAGCCTGCACGACATAGCCCGAGTCACGCGCAACGACGGTTTCCATTCCCGTACCGACCAGCGGAGCCTCCGACGTGAGCAGCGGCACCGCCTGACGTTGCATGTTCGATCCCATCAAGGCACGGTTCGCATCGTCGTGTTCCAAAAACGGCACCAAGGCCGTGGCCACGCTCACCACCTGCTTCGGCGACACGTCCATGTATTCGATCTTGTCCGAGGTGGCGGTCACGAAATCCCCGGCCGATCGCGCCGAGATGTTTTCGGACGACAAGCGGCCGGACGCATCCACTTTCGAGTTCGCCTGCGCAATGATGTACTTGTCCCCTTCGATCGCCGAAAGAAACTCGATCTCGTCTGTGACACGCCCCTTCACCACTTTGCGATACGGCGCTTCGATAAACCCGAACTTATTGATACGTGCATAGGTCGCCAACGACGTGATCAAGCCGATGTTCGGGCCTTCCGGCGTTTCAATCGGACAAATACGGCTGTAATGCGAAGGATGGACGTCGCGAACTTCGAATCCCGCCCGCTCCCTGGTCAACCCGCCGGGACCGAGCGCAGAAAGACGCCGCTTGTGCGTAATCTCTGCCAGCGGATTCGTTTGGTCCATGAACTGCGATAATTGGCTGCTGCTGAAGAACTCTTTCACTGCGGCGACGACGGGCTTCGCATTGATCAAATCATGCGGCAACACCGTCTCCATATCCAGCAGGTTCATCCGTTCCTTGATGCTGCGCTCCATACGGACCAGACCAAGCCGGAATTGGTTTTCCAGCAACTCGCCGACCGAGCGGACACGACGATTGCCCAGGTGATCGATGTCGTCGATTTCGCCCTTGCCCAATTTCAAATTGACGAGATAGCGGATGACCTCGACCATGTCCTGCGCCGTCAACGTCCGCTGTTCCAACGGCAGATCCAAACCCAACTTCTTGTTCAACTTCAGGCGTCCGACCGGCGAAAGGTCGTACCGCTTGGAGTTCGTGAATAAATTGTCGAAGAGCGCCCGTGCCGTATCGACTGAAGGCGTTTCTCCCGGCCGTAAGCGGCGATAGATCTCGACCATCGCTTCCTCTTTTGAGGTGGTCTTGTCCATCTCAAGTGTATCCAGGATCACCGGCGTCGACGTGACCGTATCGAAATAGATCGCCTTGAACTCTTCGATGTCGCTGTCGAGCAGCGCCTCGATGATCTCAGCGGTGAGCCGCTGATTTCTTTCGGCAATCTTGTTTTTCTTTGAATCCACCAGTTCAGTCAGGGACGCGCGGCCGATCAATTCGCTCGGCGAAAGCGGGATTTCCTTCACACCGGCCGCTTTCAGCTTCGCAATGATCCCCTTCGTAAGCTTGGCGCCTTCCCGTACCAGCGACTCCTTACCGCCCTTATCCAAGACTTCCGCCGAGGAGCGCAGCCCATGATGAATCTCAGGGTCGAGCTTTCGGAGCATCTTGCCCTTGACGACCCGAATCTCCTCGACCGGGTAATACATCTTGAGCAAATCGTCGCTCGAAAACCCGAAGGCCTTCAAGAGAATGGTCGTCGGCATTTTCCGTCGACGGTCGATGCGCACATAGAGAATATCGCGGGCGTCGAACTCGAAATCCAGCCACGATCCGCGATAGGGAATGATCCTGGCGGAATACAGCACCTTGCCGCTGGAGTGCGTCCGGCCCTTATCGTGCGTGAAGGAGGCGCCGGGAGAACGATGCAACTGGCTCACCACCACACGCTCCGTGCCGTTGACAATGAAGGTTCCTCGCTCCGTCATAAGCGGCAGTTCGCCGACATAGACTTCCTGCTCCCGAACATCGAGGACCTTTTTCTTGGAACCCTTATCTTCCTTGTCGAACACGACCAGGCGCACCCGAAGTTTCAGCGGAACGGCAAAGGTCATCCCTTGTTCAAGGCATTCCCGCTCATCGTACTTGGGAGTGCCGAGCGTATAACTCGTGAACTCCAAGACGGCCGTATTGTTGTAATCCGGAATAGGAAACACACTCGCGAGAGCCGCCTGGAGCCCATGATCTTTGCGACGTTCCGGCTCGACCTCCCGCTGAAGGAACTCTTCATAGGAGCGCTTTTGAATCTCGATAAGATCAGGAATCTCGATGCTGCTAAGAATGCGCCCGTAATCTTTCCGTTCGATGAACTCTTGCAGAGTCGTTTCGGACATTCGCTCTCCTCCACTGCTAGTCGGTCAGTGAATAGGGGCCGACGGTCAACGGTCACGAGTCAACGGCACACACCACAGGAACCGGCTCCCGGCGATTGACCAATGACCGTTGACAAATGACGATCTTACTTGATCTCGACCTTGGCGCCGCTTTCTTCGAGCTTCTTCTTCATGGTGTCGCATTCTTCCTTCGTGACACCGGTCTTCACGGGCTTTGGGGCGCCTTCGACCAGATCCTTCGCTTCCTTCAAACCGAGGCTGGTGAGTTCGCGGACGACCTTGATGACCTGGATCTTCTTGTCCGCCGGAGCAGACACGAGCACGACGTCAAACGCGGTCTTCTCCTCGGCCGGCGCTGCGGCAGCCCCGCCTGCAGCGGGAGCGGCAGCAACCGGAGCGGCGGCAGTGACCCCAAATCGGGTCTCCAACCCCTTCACGAGTTCCGCCAAATCGAGCACACTCATCGTCTCGATGGCCTTGATCAATTCTTCCTGTGATAATTTTGCCGTTGTCGTTGACATATCCCCTTCTCCTTTTCGTTTATCCCCAATGGCCGCAATGACTCTCACAAATTTCGACAAGACCGCACTGAGCGTATACACGAGTCCACGCGCCGGCCCCTGCATGGCCGACAATAACATGGCAATAAGAACTTCCTTCTTCGGCAACTTGGC
>JAABQN010000011.1 GCA_011391455.1 Nitrospiraceae bacterium | reverse complement strand
GCTCTGATAGATGCCTTCCGCCGTCAACCCGTATCGTTCGCGCAGAAAGTCCTGTGGTCCTTGCTCGATGTACCGATCCGGCAACCCCAGGATCTTCGTCGTCACATCCGTCACGCCGGCATCGGACAGGGCTTCCAGAACGGCTGAGCCGAACCCGCCCATCTTGCTGCCTTCTTCGACCGTGACCACGTATCGGACGCGCTTCGCCACCTCGACAATCAGGTCTTGATCCAGCGGCTTCACGAAACGCGCATTCACCACCGCTGTGGAAATACCTTCTTCCTCAAGCCGTTTCGCCGCCGTCACCGCATGAGCGACCGGCACACCAATGGCCACGATTGCCACCTCCGTGCCATCGCGTAGCAACTCGCCCTTCCCGATCGGCAAGGCCTTCGGTTCCGGATCCATGGTGACGCCCAGAGTCTGTCCGCGCGGATACCGCACCGAGGCAGGCCCCTCATACTGGATGCAGGTTTTCATCATGTGCTGCAATTCATTTTCATCCTTCGGCGCCATGACGACCATGTTCGGCACATGGCGCAGAAACGCATAATCGAACGCGCCATGGTGCGTCGTCCCGTCTTCCGCAACCAGCCCGCCTCGATCGATGCAAAACGTCACCGGCAGATTTTGAGTGGCGACATCGTGGACCACCTGATCGTACGCCCGTTGTAAAAATGTGGCATACATCGCCACCACCGGACGGAGGCCCTGCGTGGCAAGACCTGCGGCGAATGTCACTGCGTGCTGCTCGGCAATCCCCACGTCATAGAGCCGGTTTGGAAATTCTTTCTCGAAAATATTGAGGCCGGTCCCTTCGCACATCGCAGCCGTAATCGCGACGATCCGCTTATCCGTTCGAGCCAGCTTCACCAACGATTCGATGGCGATCTGTGTATAGGATGGCCGCGCCGCCTTCTTTGCCGGCGCCCCGGTTTCTCTGACAAAAGGCGGACAGGCGTGGAACCATACCGGATTCTTCACTGCAGGCTCATAGCCCAACCCTTTTTTCGTAATGACATGGAGCAACACCGGCCCCTTCATCTTCAACATGTTTTCCAGGGTCGGCAGCAGGTGCTCGAAGTTATGTCCTTCAATCGGTCCCGCATACCTGAACCCCAGCTCTTCAAAAAGCAACCCGGGAAGGATTGCGCCCTTGGCCAACTCTTCCGCCCGGCGAGCCAACTTCTGCATGTCTGATCCGATATGGGGAATCTTCCCCAGCAGTTGCCCTGTTTCCTCCCGCATCTTGGCATAAAACTCACCGGTGAAGGTCCGGTTCAAATAGGAGGAGATGGCACCGACGTTTTTCGAGATCGACATTTGGTTGTCATTCAGAATGACCAGGAAATCTTTCCCCAGCCCTCCGGCATGGTGCAGACCCTCCAGCGTCATACCGGCTGTCATGGCGCCGTCGCCGACGATGCACACGACCTTATGCTGCTGCTTCAACTGCTCACGCGCCTCGACCATGCCGTAGGCCGCAGATACGCCGGTTCCTGCATGGCCTGCATTGAACGTATCGTATTCACTTTCCTCACGCTTGCAAAAGCCGCTCATCCCTCCATACTGCCGAAGCGTGTGGAATCCCTCGCGACGCCCTGTCAACAGCTTATGCACGTAGGCCTGATTGCTGGTGTCCCACACGATCTTATCTTTGGGGGTATCGAGCAGATAGTGCAACGCGACCGTTAATTCGACCACCCCGAGGTTGGACGCAAGGTGCCCTCCAACGTTGGACACCACGCCGATAACCTGTTCCCGCAATTCCTGGCACAAAGCAGGAAACTGCGTCGGTGATAACCGTTTCAGATCCGCCGGGCTTTGTATGGTCTTCAAAATCGACATGGCAGATGCTCCTTTGTTACGTCAATGCACGCGCCTGGATAACGAGCTGGATTCAAATTCAGAGTAGTACTGGCGAAGCAGTGTGACAACTTGAACGTTCGCAGACGTGAGTTTCACATGGGACTCCCATGTTGTCAAGGGCTTAGCCAGGTTGGACCGCCTGACTACTGCCTCTATGCATCATGGGTCAAATCGATAGGTCAACAATGTCGAGACCGTGACGTCTGCTGCGCTCCCGGTAATGAAATCGATATTCTCGACTGCATAGCCTTGCCACAAGAGGTGCGGCATGAGGCGGTAGCTGAATCCCACCACCGATTCCGTCACGCCCCTATCCAATACTCGCGTGCCTACACCGCGGAATGGCGTAGAATAGTAATCAAATTGGGCCGTCAAGGAAAAATTCTCTGACCATAGATATTCCACAGCGAGAAGGCCGGAGACCGTCGGATGGAGAGCGAGTCCGGCGATGCGTCCGGTCGGAAGGACGCCGTTGACGTTGGCATAGACCATCCAACGTCCGGCGAATCCTTTTTCAGCCGCCAACCCGAAGCCCATATCCGGGCTGCCGCTCCCGTAAAATTGCCCTTCGTTCCCGGTAGGAAGTTTAAGCCCTGTACGAACCGATACTGCCGGCATCGATGCGGTCTCCAGCAACAGTTGATACTTGCTCGTCACGGTGCTGTCGCCCAATCCCACGACTCCCTCGCGTCCGCTCGCAATCGTGCGGCCTCCGCGTGAGATGTTGAATACGTAGTCCACCTCGTCCAGTCCATCTCGAGCCGGCGCCAAGCCGGTTGTCGCCCGTTCAACGACTTTGATGGCTCTTTCCATGAACCCGCGGGAGCGATAGAGCACTGGGACTTCCACGGAGAGTTCCCATCGCTCCGCGACCCCATACCGAAGAAACACACCGGAGCGCAGGGTCTCAAACTTCATTGTTGCTCTAGCCGCGGAATTTTGATCGTTGAAAACGCTGGCGGTTTCCGCGAGTTCAACTCGAAAGTCCAGTACGCCCTGCTTCAGCACAGCAGCGCGATCGCCCGGCATGCTCAAGACCAGCTGCTGGATCGGCTGGAAGTTTCTGACAGGAAACGGACCGAATCCATCCGCCCAAACCAGTGAGGGGGAAAGGGAAAGAAAAACGAGAAATGCGGCGAGAACGAACCGGTACAACCTCATGCTCCTACGAGCCCTATCCCAAACATATTCATGAATGTTTCACTGTAATCGCCAATGACTGACCCAGGCGAGACGAGCGAGACAAGCGCAACACGAAGTTCAAAGTTCTGGTTCGAAGTTCCGAAAACATCGAACTTCGAACCTCGAGCTCTCACTCCCCTCACACCTCACGCAAATCGCGCTTATCGCACACCGCTCCGCCATTGTACAATCAACCGTAAAAATCCTGCGGGCTACCGCAACCACCCATCAGTATGGGGTTCAGTACGGAAAGTCGAGCCCGGCAAAGATCGCTCCCCCTTCCCTGCTGTAGCCGTAGTCGACCCGTCCGACCACGTTGGGTCGAACGAGCCCACGGAATCCAATACCCGGAGTTATACGATAATTGTTAAAGGTGACATCCTTGTAGTCATTGAAAACCTGCCCGGTATCCAGGAATGGCGCAATTTCGAAATCTGCGGTGGTGCCTGCAATCTTTGTACGCACCAGATGAATGCGCTGCTCGATGCTGAACGCCACGAGATGCTTGTCGATAAAGCGATCGACACCGAAGCCTCGCAGATTGTTCTGCCCCCCCAATGAGCTTTGCTCAAAAAATGGGACTTGCGTCCCGATCGTCGCCTGCAAGTTCGCCCGCACGATGAGAATCGCGCGCTTCGATTCGCTGGGAAACAGCTTCTTAACCTCGATCTCATAGCGGGAAAATATGGGATGCTCGCCGTTGCGAAGATTCTGGTTCACTTCCGCATAGGCCGTTACGGCCATCCCATCGGTCGGCGAGAGAAGATTGTTCCGCGTATCGTAATAGAACGTCGCGCGGTGTCCGATGATGAGCGACTCCCCCTGAACGCCGTCAACGCCGCCGAACCGATCGCCAGTAAATGGAAGATCCGTTGCGCCCCTCTGCAGACTCACTTGACGAACTCGCTGACCAACGGCAACCTGGGTAACTTCGTTTGCGTAGACCCCGAATCGCCAATTCATCCGGGCTTCACGGCCGGTGTAATTCGTTTGATCCGACTCCGATGTCGCTTGCCCTAAACCGAAAAACCGGGACGTAGCATTTTTGAAAAATGACGCGCCGAAGTTCAACGAGTAGCGTCCTTGACTGAATGCCGGATCGGCATAACTGAATTGCAGTCTGCGCTCGATCTCTTCCGTGTAGGATCCGATGAAGCGAATTTCCCGGCCCCCCGGCTCGTATCGAAACAGATTGAGCGAGCCGCGCGTCCCAACGATGGAATTATGAACGACCATCGGGGCGACGATGTATTTGAGCTCTCCATCGGAGTTCGTGCCCAGAATCGGAACGATCAACCCGACTTCATTCCCATCGTTCTTGCTGGTGGACACGGCAGGAATCGGAAAATATTCGACGCCGGCCCCCGCACGCTCCGGCAGCGAGGTGACACTCGCTACAAGAAACACGAGGGCAACTGCGATGAGGCCACGCAGGCGTATCATAGAATTCATGGAAGGAATTATGGAGCGTTAGTCTTATCGGATTTCTTCCGAAGCTGATCGACCAAGTCGGCGAAGGTGGAAGAACGGAGAATCTTCGAAAACTGCCCCCGGTAATTGTTCACTAAGCTGACACCGTCCACCACCACGTCATACACTCGCCAGTCAGCTCCCTTGTTGAGTAAGCGATAGTCGAGCGGAATCTCGACCTTGCCGGTCAACACCTTTGTCCGGACTTCGGCATAGTCCTTCTCCGTGCGTTCATTGATATACTGCACCCCTTCACCGGAATAGGATTCGATCTTGTCGGCGTAGGAATTGATCAAGAGCTTCCTGAACAACGCGATAAATTCTTCTTTGTCTTTGTCGGTCAGCTCATTCCAGGGAGCTCCCAGCGCCCGTCTCGACATCTCCTGATAGTCGAACCGATCCCCGACAATCTGTTCCAATCGCCGCCGGCGTTCCTCAGCTTTCCCCGGTTGTTTGAGATCCTTATCCTTGACGATCTTCAGCGTCTCGTCGATGGTGCTTCTCATGGCCTCAGTCGCCTCACCCGCCACTGCCGGTTGGACGGCAGCCCCGCCAAGCAGTAACAGCAGACAGCCTACCCCGCTTGCGAGCCTCCCCCAACTCCATCTCTTCGCCAATGCTGCTGCAGATCCCTTGATCTCCATGTATCCTCCATCTGTCTCAAGATGTTATTTGCTTTATTTAGTTTGTCTGGTTATTTGGTTGAACGAAATTAACCAGATGAACAAAGCCAACCAAATAAACAAAACAAACCAAATGAACCAGACAAACCAGCTAGCTCATTTGACTTTCCCATGTACATACTGACTCACCAGCTCTTCAAGGTCGAGGCCGGATTCGGTATCGCGTATCGTATCCCCCGGCTTCAGCGGATCGCCTCCTCCTCCCGGAGACAGGGCCAAGAACTTCTCTCCAATGATGCCCCGCGTCTTGATGGAGGCAAAAGTATCCGTATAGAGCTTGACGGTGTTGTTGACCGCCAGTTTCACCTTCGCACGATCCTCGATGAGCGTAATGCCTCTGACCCTGCCGACTTCGACACCGGCGATTTCGATTGCCGAGCCAGGCTTGAGCCCTGAGGCGCTGTTGAACTGCGCCTCGACTTCGTAGACCGCCCCACCGATTATCTCGAGCTTTCCGAGCTTGATCGACAGATAGACGAGACACACCATGCCGATGAGCACGAACACGCCGACTACCATCTCCAACTTGGTTTTTTCCATCCTTGCTACTCCCCTCTCACCTAACCGACGAGTGATCCAGGCAGCGCCACAGTCCCACCGACTGAAATGAATTCTTGAATCTCAGGATCGGTGGTCCGCTGAAACTCAGCGGCTGTGGCCATCAAAACAATCTTGCCTTTCCGAAGCATCGCCACCCAATCGGAAATCCCGAAGATCTCCGGAATTTCATGGCTGACCATGATCGCCGTAAAGCCGAACCGCCGGTGCATCTTGACGATCAAATCGTGAATCGATTTCGCCATCAACGGATCCAACCCTGTCGTTGGTTCATCGAAGAGGATAATCTCCGGCTCCATGACCAATGCGCGCGCCAATCCAGCCCGCTTTCGCATGCCACCGCTCAACTCAGCAGGAAACTTATGCCCCATCCCTTCCAACCCGACTTCTTGCAGCTTTTCCTCGACTCGCCGCCCTACCTCCGGGCCCTTCATGCGCAACTTCTCCCGCAATGGAAACGCCACATTTTCAAAGACCGAGAGCGAGTCGAACAACGCGGCGCCCTGAAAGAGCATCGCGAACCGTTTCCGCACATCGTTCAAAGGCGTGCCCGACAGCCGGGAAATCTCCACATCGCCGACCCACACTTCGCCACGATCCGGCTGCATGAGCCTGATCATGTGCTTGAGGAGCACACTCTTTCCCGACCCACTGCCACCGATAATGGTCGTAAGTTTGCCGACCGGAATCGAGAGATCGACGCCCTGCAGCACTGGCTGTCCGCCCAACTTCTTTTCGACACCGACTAGTTTAATCATATCCAATAAGTCGCAACGTCTGAAAGTCGTCAAGTCATCAAGTCGAATTATCCGCAGAACGACCTTTGACTTTCAGACTTGATGACTTTCGACGCTTTATAAGAGTAGCGACGTCAAAATATAATCCCCTACGAGGATGAGCACCGACGACAAGACCACCGCCTCTGTCGTTGCGCTCCCAAGCCCCTCGGCGCTCTGCCTCGTGTAGAATCCTTTATAGCAGCAGACCCAGCTGATGATCAGCCCAAAGCTGACCGACTTGAGAATGCCACCGTAGACGTCTTTCCATTCCACGGCCGATTGGACCGAGTTCCAATAGGCCCCTTCGCTCACTCCCAACAAATCCACTCCGACGAGGGAGCCGCCATAGATACCGACCACATCGAATATCGCCACGAGCAACGGCACCCCGATCAGAGCAGCCACCAATTTTGGCGCAATCAGATATTGCATCGGATTGATCGCCATGGTATCGAGCGCATCGATCTGTTCCGTAATCCGCATGATGCCAATCTCGGCTGTCATTGCGGACCCCGCTCGCGCGGTCACCATCAACGCGGCCAACACCGGTCCCAGTTCCCGAATCATGCTCAACGCCACGGCGGAGCCCAGCAACCCCTCGGAACCGAACTTTCTCAGGCTGTAATAGCCTTGCAGCGCCAGCACCATCCCCGTAAACCCCGCGGTAAGCACGACCACAAACGTGGATCGATACCCGATAAAGTGAATCTGTTTCATGATTTGATGGAATCGAAGCGGAGGCCGCGCCAGCCAGGCAAACGCCGACAGCAAGAACAAGAGCATACGGCCCATCTCCCCTACGCGAGTGACGGCCCATGCACCTAGTCGCTCAATCACGTTCGTCATTGATTACCTGGACGGTCGAAGAGATTTTCCGTCTGTCTCCGCATAGCGCTGAAACCATTCTGTCAGTCGATCCGCTGCCACCCGGCTCTGTTTTCGTAACCGATTCAGCCCCGCGAGACAGGACGGACGGACGATGATCGCCTGCATCCCTTTAATCCAGCCAGTGGGCCTGAGAAACAGATTGAAGTCAAGGGGGAGATCTTCATCCACCAGATCGGAAACCGTCCGCACGATTGCCATCGGCAGACCTCGTTCCTGAGCCACCGCTGCCACCGCTGCACTTTCCATATCGAGTCCAGTCGCCTCAGTCGCGCGTTGCAACCGGCGCTTCTCTTCGGCCTGCCACACCACAGTCCCGGAGGACACGACTGTTCCTATCCTCACGGTCATCCCGGCATCCCGTGCCACGGTAAGAATGCCATCCCGTACAGCCCCGTCGCAGAGCACATGATCGTCCCCCATCGTCCAGGCTCCCTCGCCATGCACAGAAGATACTGCCGTACCGACGATGAGATCTCCCACTTGAGCCGGAACAAGCGCGCAGGCAAAACCCGTGGACATGACCAGCGACATCGCCTGTGCGCTCAACACCCTCCCTGCCACAGTACCGGCCGCAGCGGGGCCGACGCCGGTTTGGATAAGCCAGTACGTGCGATCCCCCTGCTGTCCAATGTAACAGCGGACTCCGGCAATGGTCTCAACACGATCTGCCGCAAGGGCACGCCGAACGGCCTTGATCTCCCAGTGAGTCGCGGCAAAAATGGCGATGGGGTTTCCCGAAGATCCTGAGAGAGGGTGTCCTGCGCCAACGGATGACGCCGGAGGACTGTTCAACGATCGGCTCGATGGCAGCCGGATGCGATTACGTATTGCCGGACTTCGTCGGCCCGCATCTTCCCGCGCGTTCGAAGATTCCGGTACATCGCCAAGGCCCACAACGGAAAGTATTGGCAGTACCAATGGTATCGGAGATAAAACACCCGAGGGAATCCGGTGCCTGTATGGCGAACCTCTTCCCAGGATCCATCCTTCATTTGCTGACGAAGCAGGTATTGAATGCCGCGAGCGACACTGAAGGCATCGGTCATCCCGGCAGACATGAGTCCCATAATGGCCCACGCCGTTTGAGAAGGAGTGCTGTCTCCCTTCCCGCTCCACGCAGGATCGTCGCCGTACGAAAGACAAGACTCGCCCCACCCACCATCAGGATTCTGCTTCGACTCAAGCCAGGCGACCGCACGACGGATATAGGGTTCCGAGAGATCCACTCCAATCGCGCGAAGGCCGGCCAGGACGGACCAGGTACCGTAAATATAATTGACGCCCCACCGGCCGTACCAACTGCCATCGGCCTCCTGCTCTCGTTTGAGAAACCGGAGGGCCGGCGCCACGGCGGGATGCGTCTGATCGTAGCCCAATGCCGCAAGCATCTCGAGACAGCGTCCGGTCAAGTCTGACGTGCTCGGATCGAGCAACGCATGGTGGTCGGCAAAGGGAATATAGTTGAAGACGACGCGATTGTTATCCTTGTCGTACGCGCCCCACCCGCCATCGGACCCTTGCATGGCAAGTACCCAATTCGCTCCCCGCCGGATGGAATCTTGCAACTCGGCGGTCTGAGCCATCCGAACTTTTGACAACGCCATCAATACCACAGCCGAGTCATCGACATCGGGATAGAACTCGTTCTCAAACTGGAAGTACCAGCCTCCGGGCTCTGCATCGGGAGACGAGAACTTCCAATCTCCAACCGTTTTGGTTTGGCAGGAGACCAAGTACTCGCCCGCTTTCTGGAGAGCCGGGTGGTCCTGCGGCATCCCCGTTTCGATGAGGGCGTTCATCAGCAATGCCGTATCCCAGATTGGAGAATGACAGGGCTGGAGATGCAGCGCCTCGACCCGCTGATCGCCGACCGATACCGTGTCGTAGACTTCCAACGATTCGATCTCGTGCAGCGCCTTCCGCACCAATGGGTCGTCGACCTCATACCCGAGACAACGAAGGGCCACAATCGAATTCGCCATGGCCGGATAAATCGCTCCCAGCCCACCGCTGCCCTTGATGTGCTCCAGCATCCAAACGGCAGCCTTTTGCAAAGCCTTTTCCCGCAACCAACTCAACGGCATGCGGTCGTACAGTTTCAGCACCCGATCCAGTTGGACGAAGAAATTATGCGCCGTGAACCACCGCTGGTCCTTATTAAAGGGCGGCACGTCGCGATAGCGAATCTGCGATCGAGGCACGACGTAGAGCTCATCGATGCCTTGCTCCTTGGGAATACGGCAGACAGGCTGACTCGCGAACACCACGAGCAGGGGAATTAGAACGGCACGAGACCAATAGGAAATGGCATAAATGCTGAAGTAGAACCGCTTCGGGAGAAGCATGATTTCGGGCGGCATGCTCGGGACGCCATTCCAATCGTACTGCTCGAACAGCGCCAGGGTGATCTTCGTGAAGACGTTCGTGCAGACGACACCGCCCATCGCCAGAATACAGTCACGAGCCCGAAGCATGAAGGGCTCATCCGCAGAAATGCCGCTCAGCTTCAAGGCGAAATAGGCTTTCACCGACGCGCTGATCTCCGAAGGCCCCCCGTAGAAAATCGGCCAGCCACCGTCGGGCAATTGCATGGCGCGGAGATAACGAACCGCCTTCCGCTCTCGATCGGGATCGACCCGGTCGAGAAACCGCCGCAGCATGAGGTATTCTGCGGTCAGTGTCGTATCGGCTTCGAGCTCTGCAACCCAGTACCCCTCTGAGGCATGTTGTCTGGACAAAAACCAGGCTTGACTGCGCCGAACTGCGTCGTCGAGCACGTCTACTTGACTGATTGAATGGCTGGTGGAGCGGCGTGTCGAAGCGTCGACGGGTGCCGAGGGTATGGATTTGTCTGACACCAGACGCAGCGGCGGAACGTTGGATAGCTCTGTCGCCAACCCCAGCTTCTCCGGAACAGAAACGAAGAGGCTATCGGATAGACGATCCAGAAGCGCTCGAATCAGCTTCATGTGTATCGGTCTGTGAAAACTGGACGTAGAGGGACAAGACGGGTGACTCGCTTCGCCCCTGTAAATGTGCTCGAACTACAAGCGGCACGCCCGTAGATCGTTCTATCGTGGGGTATATAACAGACCCCCTACTCCGACGTCAAGAAACCAGAGGTGGAAACCCGCTGAAGTACAGATGTTTTTGGCAGTCTGCCATATTTAAGCCGGCTGTAAGTTACCCAGCCTCACTGAGACGATTTTCGAGATGCCAGGCTCTTCCATCGTGACTCCAAATAACGAGTCTGCAATGGCCATCGTCTGCTTGCTATGGGTAATGACCAAAAACTGTGCGCCTTCGGAAAGTTCATGCAAGACAGCGGTAAAACGTCCGATGTTTTCTTCGTCCAGCGGCGCGTCAATTTCGTCGAGAATACAGAACGGCGTCGGTCTGATCAAGAAGCTCGCGAAGAGCAGGGCCATCGCCGTCAAGGTCTTCTCACCACCCGAAAGCATGGTCATACTCTTCAAGCGTTTGCCCGGCGGCTGCACCACGATATCGACCCCCGGCTCCTGCGGTCCACCCCCTTCTACCGTCTCACCCACCGGCGCCTCGACCAGCTGTAGTTCGGCCCGGCCTCCGGGGAAGAACTTGACAAACACCTCGCTGAATTTCTGCTGGAGCTCGGCAAAGGTGCCGGCAAACATGTCTTTCGTGGTGCGGTTGATGCGCTGAATGATTTCTTTCAGCGAGCCAATGGACGTGGAGAGGTCTTGCTCCTGCGTCGTCAGAAATCGATACCGCTCATCCAGCTCTTGATGTTCTTGAATGGCCGCCAAATTGATCGGCCCCAGGCGATCGAGCTTCTCGCGAATCTTCTGCAGCTGCTCCCGCAGCGCGACTTCATCGACCGCCGGTTGGCCTTCCGGGGTCGGCTCCTCTCCCATGGACAGCTGTTCGGATGTCATCTCGGAGGCGGCCGGTGATTCGAGCAGCGTCGCCGGATCGACCTGGTACGTTCCCAAAAGCGTGGATTCGACAGTCCCCAGTTGCATCCGATTTTCTGCCTTCTTGACCTCCACCGCCATGCGGGATTCGCGTAAGGACGACACTGCGCGGCGAACATCCTCCAGCCCGGCATCGAGCTGCTGCGCCGCCGCCATGTCCTGCGCCTGTAGCTCCTGTCCCTCAACCAGCCGGGCCTTGACCTGGACTGCCGACTCGCCGAACTCTCGACAACAGGCTTCCTGGCGTTCACGTTCAACCCGGCTCTGTTCGATCGAAGCCGCAAGCCCATCAACATGGCGCGTCAGCGTCTCGATGCGTACGGTCGCGTCTTGTTGCTGTTGCTGAATCCGCAGAAGGTCACGATGGCGATGCTCACGAGTCGTCCGAATATCCTGCGCCACCAATTGCGCCTCTGTGAATCGCTGCTGCAGCCCCTGCATGCCGTGATCGATCTGCCTCACCCGCTCGCGCACATGGCTGAGCCCGGTGTCCTGTCCGGCCTTCTCCGCGATCCATTGCGCAAGCTGCGCTTCGCAGGAGCGCATTTCCTGATTGAGCCGCTGCGCTTCCGCTGAGCCTCGTCGCGCATCGTCCGTCAATGTATCGATCCGTAATGCAAGACCTCCCAGCACATGCTGAAGCCCGGCTTCGTCTTTCTGTAGCGAAAGCCCCTGCATTTCGGCATCACGCAGCGATTCCGAGAGTTGCCGGCTCTGCTCGCGCAATTCCTGTCCCTGCGCCAGCAATCGTTCCCGTCGCTGCTTTCCTTCTTCGATGCATCCCGTCAGCGAGACGCTCTGGGCTTCCAAGTGAAGCACCTCCCGGCGGCGTTGCAGCAAGCCTCCCGTTGCACTGGCCTGCCCACCGGTGACCACCCCGGCGGCATCCAAGATCTCTCCTGCACGCGTCACGAGGATGGGCCCATCGGGAGCCGCGCAGGGCTGTTGTTCCCACAGAGCCATGGCATCTTTGAGTGTATCGACGAATATCATCCGATCGAAAAGATAATCACGGGCCGCTTCGCGCCGCCCCTCCACCTGGATCAAATCGACCGCACGCCCGACCACACCGGGCTGGCCCGCCACCGCAGCCCACCACACGTGAGGCGCCGTATCCCGAGTCGTCCAGCGCGGTTGCTGCGGAATGAAAGTCCCACGCCCAAGATCTTTCCCTTTGAGAAACTCAATCGCCCCGCAAGCGGCAGCAGGGTCATCGACAAACCATCCCCTGACCCGTTCGCCCAAGATCGCTTCTACCGCTCGGTCCCATCCGGGAGGCACGACCAGCCATTCGACGATGGCATCGTGAACCCCGGTACAGGCTTTGAGCGCCGTCGATTCTTCGTCGCCTCGACGTCCGTAGCCCATGTCTTCCTGCAGCACGCCTTGCAGCGCTCTGAGATGAGAGTCCACGGCGGCCAACTCTTCCGATTGACGAAAGACCAACTGGTCGACTTCAGCCAACTCGGCTGACGCATGCTCACTTCCTTCTTCGACACCTTGCAGCCGGCGGCGCAGATCGATAATCGACTGCTCCGTCTCATGGAAAGCCTGTTGGAACGCCTGGCGTTTGTCCGCTGCCCTGACATGTTGCAGCTGAAAGTCTTCCCGCTCACGAGCCAGCTTACCTTCTCGATCCGCCGCCTCTTGGATGCGGGTGGCCAATTGCTCCAGCGTCTGCTCGGCATTCGCAACCAATACCGCCAGGTTGAGTACGTCCAACCGCCCTCGTTCCTCTTCAGCCAAAGCCGCGGCCCGTTGATGGACCAGCTCTTTCATCTCCCGGTCAAGTGTCTCGAACACCTGCTCCCGCTCCGTACATTCACGTTCGAGCGTGGCCAACGTATCTTCGAGGGCCGCAGCCTCCGCCGCACCCTGCTGCTGTTCCTGGGTAAGGCGTCCGAGTTCTTCCCGTCCCTGGCTCTGCTGCTGTTCGTAGAGTTCTCCCCGATGACGCTCGACCTCGGCGGCTGTCAACGCCCGTGCCTGTTGCTGTTCAACCTTCGACAGTTCCTCGCGCCGTTGCCCGATCGCTTCATTCGCGGCGGCAATCGCCAGCTTGATCCGCTCCAGCTCCGTATTCAAACGCGCCAGTTCGGCGGTCCGTTCGGACTCATGATCTCCCAACGTCTGCAGTTCCGACTCCACCTCCTTGAGCGTGGCTCGCAAACGGCGATATTCGTTGGTCAGCAACTGAACTTCCAGCAACTTGGCCTCTTGGTGCAACGTCTGATAGGACCGTGCCTGCCGCGCTTGGCGTTCGAGGGAATTCAACTGCTTCTTCACCTCAGCAACGATGTCCCTTACGCGAAGGAGATTTTGCTGCGTTGCATCCAATTTGCGCAACGCTTCGGCCTTCTGTTTCTTGTAGCGAACGATGCCGGCGGTTTCTTCGATCAACTCGCGCCGATCTTGCGGTGAGGCGTTCAAGATCTGATCGATCTGCCCCTGCGCAATGACGGTGTGTCCCTTTGTCCCGGCCCTGGTGTCCAGCAGGATGCTCCGGATATCCTTCAACCGGCAGGCGGTCTTATTGATGAGGTATTCGCTCTCGCCATTACGATACAGGCGGCGCGTGATCATGAGTTCCTGGTATTCCGCAAGCTGGCTCGAAAGACCGGACAGGGGATCCACCGTGATCCGATCCAGCCCGCTGATCACGAGCGACACTTCAGACAGGCCGAGAGGCTTTCGCATTTCGGTCCCGTTAAAAATGACATCTTCCATCTTCTCGCTGCGCAGAGCCTTTGTGCTCTGCTCACCGAGCACCCAAAGAATCGCATCGACGACATTACTTTTACCGCTCCCGTTCGGCCCCACGATGGCTGTGACACCATCCGGGAATTCGATCTTGGCTTCCGCGAACGACTTAAATCCCGCCATCTCTAGAGATTTCAAATACATCAGTAACTCCCTTGCGGTAGTGCGTTCCAAGAAGACTCACACGAGATTAACGGTTGATTTTGTAGCACGGACCCAAGGGGGAAATCAAAGAAAAATACTGCCGGTGGTAGGCGCCAAGGGAGACACCTACAACAGTTGGTGAGGGAAACGGGGCAAGAAACGGAATTACCCTACCTGAGCCCCGACAGAGCTACTTGAAGGCTCGATGGTGATCAATTCCTTGGGGAGGAGAAACTCGACATCTTCTTCGATCACGGTCAGATCTGCGACCTCTGCAGGCCCAAACGTTTTGAGGTAGGTCACCACCTCTTCGACCAGTACTTCCGGCGCCGAGGCACCGGCGGTAATCCCGACTGCTTTCACGTTCGCGAGCCAAGCGGGATCGATGTCGGATGCGGCATCGATCAAGTAGGACGCAATTCCGCACCGCTCCCCCAGCTCCCGCAACCGGTTGGAATTCGAACTATTGGGAGACCCGATGACCAGGATGACATCCACCAGCGAAGAGAGTTCCTTCACCGCATTCTGGCGATTCTGCGTCGCGTAACAAATATCTTCCTGATGCGGCCCCTTGATGTGTGGGAATCGTTTATGGAGCGCGCCGACGATATCCCGGCACTCATCGACACTCAAAGTCGTTTGCGTCACATACGAAAGGTCATGGGCGTTCTCAACCTGCAGCTTCTCGACATCTTCCACGGAAGAAACCAGATGGAACTTGTCCGGGATCTGTCCGAGCGTCCCGATCACCTCCGGGTGGCCGGCATGGCCGATGAGGATGAGATCGTACCCCTGGGTATAGTCGCGATTGACCTCGTTATGCACTTTGATGACCAACGGACAGGTGGCATCGATCACATGCAGCCGCCGCCGATTCGCTTCGTCCCACACAGACTTGGCCACCCCGTGGGCACTGAAGATCACGACCGAACCTTCCGGCACTTCTCCCAACTCCTCCACAAACACCGCGCCCTTGGTGCGGAGTGAGTTCACGACGTGACGGCTATGGACGATTTCATGCCGAACGTAGATCGGCGCCCCATACTTCTTGAGCGAGAGGTCGACAATATCGATGGCCCGATCGACTCCGGCGCAGAACCCTCGTGGATTGGCGAGATAGATCTTCATAACCGCTCCCCTTCTCCTGAGCTCAGTACAGGGCCACATTCCTGCCCACATTCTCACGGAACACTGGTGTTCACCTTACGTCAGAGCAGCGGGCTCCGTCAACTGAATTGGCCCACGCCACACTTTGCGGTCCGTCTTGACACAATGATCTCTCCCTCGTAGTCTCATAAGACCAGCTATGTCCAGCCCTGCAAGCAAAAAAATCCTCATCGTTGAAGACGAACGCGACATTCTCCAACTAGTCAAACTGTATTTGGAGAAAGAAGGCTTTCGAACCCTATCGGCCTCGACTGGCACGGAAGGCCTCCGGCAGGCGAAACAGGAGAAGCCGGATTTGGTCATCCTCGACTTGATGCTGCCGGAGATCGACGGCCTGGAAATCTGTAAACGCCTTCGATCGGCTCCAGAAACCGCGATGCTCCCCATCATCATGTTGACCGCCAAAGCCGAGGAGTCGGACAGTATCATCGGCCTGGAGTTGGGAGCCGACGACTACGTCACCAAACCGTTCAGCCCCAAGACGCTGGTCGCCCGCATCAAGGCCCTCTTTCGACGGCTTGAGCGGAAACCGGACGAGAGCCCGTCCCAATATCGCTATGGCAATCTTGTCATGGATCTCGCGCGACACGAAGTCACCGTAAAAAAGGTGGAAGTCCCTCTCACGGCAAAAGAGTTCGGCCTGCTCGAACATCTCTTGCGCAATCCCGGCAGAGTCCTGACAAGAGATGTCCTTCTCAATACCGTCTGGGGATACGATTACTACGGAACGACGCGGACGGTCGACGTCCACGTCCGAAGACTCAAGCAGAAACTCCCCTCGCTCAACGAGGCGATCATGTCGGTCAAATCCCTAGGGTACAAATTAAAAGAACGTGAATCGTGAATCGTTAAACGCATGAAATGTCCGGAAGTCTTTTATCGATTCACGATGAACGGTTAACGAAACGCGTCTCTTATGACACTCTCCATACGATGGAAGGTCACGATCGGAGCCCTGCTGGTCCTCGCCTGCGGGCTTCTCATCGCCCGGGCACTGGCAGTTCGCTCCCTCGATCAACAGGAGATCGTCCAATCGGGACAGATACTGGAGGCTCAAACCAGTCTCGCCGCATACGGGCTGCAGCCGTTTCTGACACAACCAGGCGCGCTGTCCTCGACCCCCCAATTACAAGCGGCGGTGCGGGATCTCAGCGCGCGAGCCCTCGCACGCGTGACCCTCATTGCTCCGGATGGACGGGTATTGGCCGACAGCGCCGTCTCAGATAGCAACCTCGCTACGGTTGAAAACCACAGAGCACGACCGGAAATTCAGCAGGCCATGGCCACCGGGCACGGAACGGATCTCCACACGAATCACACGACCGGTGAGCGCACGCTGTATCTGGCTGTCGGTCTGAGCGGCGCAAACCAGGCGAATCCCGCCGTCTTCTTGAGACTGGGATTACCGATGACGACGTTCGACCATGAAGTGGCCAAATTGCACAGGGACTTGGCCATCGCCTTCGGGATTGCATTCTTAATTGCCGTTGTACTGAGCGTATGGCTTGCCCACAGCATCACGAAACCCCTGTCCGATATTGCAATCGCGGCGCAGCAGCTGGCAAAGGGCGACCTCGCGATCCGTATCAGGACCGGATCACGGGATGAAGTCGGTCTCTTAGCCGACACACTCAACCACATGACAGACCAACTGAGAGCCAAAATCGATGAACTCTCCGAAGATCGGTCCCAACTCTTGGCCATGTTGACCTCAATGGTCGAAGGCGTGATGGTTCTGGACCGTCGAGGCCGCGTCCTCCAAGTCAACCCGGCGTTAGAACGGATGTTCGAGGTCACCAGGACAGAAGCACGAGGACACCACTGCTCCGATGTCTTCCGGCACCCGCAATTGGACAGGTTGGTCTCAACAGTTCTGGCGACACGCATGAACGAAGAAGATGAAATTCTCCTGCACCCCAGCGGCCGCCGGCTCCATATCGAAGCCTCAGCCACTGAATCCGATCGAGAGAATGAAGCGAGCGCAGTGCTGATCTTTCATGACATGACAGAATTACGCCGCCTGGAGATTATCCGGAAGGATTTCGTCGCCAACGTGTCCCACGAACTGAGAACCCCGCTCACATCGATCAAGGGATATATCGAAGCCTTACTCGACGGCGCCAAAGACGATCCGGAGACCAGCACACAATTCCTCGACATCATTCTCAAGCAAAGCGACCGGCTGAACCTGATTCTCGATGACCTGCTCCAGCTGTCGAAGATCGAATCCGGGCAGGTTCAGTTCAAGCGGGAGCCGCTTCATATCCAGAGCGTCGTCGAGAGAACGTTGGCCATGATCAAACCCTTAGCGGACAAGAAGGGACACCGGCTCGTCTCCTCTGTAAAGGGCAATCTGCCGGCTGTCCTCGGCGACGAAGACCGGCTGATGCAAGTCCTGTCCAACCTGCTCGATAACGCCATCAAATACACCCCCGAGAAAGGGACCATCACCGTGGCGGCCCGCCCGATTTTGGACGATGCCGATCAGTCCGCGACACCCACGGCTGTGGAACTGAGTGTGACCGATACCGGGTTGGGAATTTCCGAAATGGATCGCCCGCGTGTATTCGAACGATTCTATCGGGTCGATAAAGCCCGCTCGCGGGAGCTAGGTGGAACAGGGCTCGGGCTAGCAATCGTCAAACATATCGTCGAGGGTCTAGGCGGGCGAGTATGGGTCGAAGCGAACACCCCAACCGGCAGCCGTTTTGTCGTCAGGCTACCGGTTCAGCAGGAGAAGACTGTTATTTAGTTTATTTGGTTTGTCTCGTTTGTTTGGTTGAACAAGATAGACCAAATAGACCAGATAAACCAAATGAACAAGACGGGCCTTACCACCTAACCAACCCTGTAGCCCACGTCACGCCACCGCCAAAACTTCCCAATAGAACGATATCGTGGGGCAGAATCATTCCCGAACGGACTGCGTGGTCGAGCGCGATCGGTAATGATGCCGATGACGTATTGCCGTAGCGTCCGATCACGGAACAGACCCGTTCCTGCGAAACCCCAAGCCGCTTTGTCAGCTGATCGAGAATCCTCCCATTGGCTTGGTGTAAGACAAACTGCGCGACATCGTGGATATCGACACCGAACTCCTTCACGATCTCGCGGATGGCCTGGTCCAGTCGCTTCACCGCCAGACGAAAGAGCGGCGCCCCTTGCATCCGCAACGTATGGCTCTTCTGCTCGACCGTCTCCGGCGTCGTCGGCCGGCGCGATCCTCCTGCGGGAATCGTAATCAGACTATGCTGAGCGCCGTCCGATCGAAGACGGAGCCCCAGGAGCCCCCGGCTCAGCTGACTTTCTTCCGGCTCGCCCCGCAATACGACCGCACCGGCCCCATCGCCGAATAAGAGCGCCGTATCGCCATCAGCGGGATCGACGGAACGAGACTTCACTTCTGCCGCCACCACCAAGCAGGTCTTGACCTGCCCGCTCCGGATCATGGCATCGGCCATCGAGAGGCCATAGAGAAAGCCCGAACAGGAAGCCGCCACGTCAAATGCCGGTATTGAGGAGCAGCCAAGCATCCGTTGAACATGGCAGGCGGTGGAAGGGAAGACCGTATCGGGAGAGGTGGTCGAAAGCACAATTGCGCCCAACTCAGAAACCGGGAATCCGGCAGCCCCAAGCGCCTGCCTGGCCGCTTCCACCGCAAGATCAGAAGACGCTTGGGACTGAGCGGCCCTTCGTCGCTCCTGAATACCTGTCAAACGAGAGATAACCTCCGGATCGAGGTCCAGCGAAGCCCCCACCTCGCGATTCGAGACCACCCGTTCAGGGAGGTATGATCCCGTTCCGATAATTCTCGTTCGTATCATCGGTCTGACGAATATGGTTCACTGCAAGATCGGTGGGATTATAGGTCTCGGTGCTACAGGGGGTCAACTT
>JAABQN010000098.1 GCA_011391455.1 Nitrospiraceae bacterium | reverse complement strand
ATGCTTGACAGGTTCATACGCAGTTGTTAGGTTTTCGGTCGACCGGTGCGGTGCCTATGCACACCCATCTCATTCTGGCTGGCGTAGCTCAATGGCAGAGCAGCGGTTTTGTAAACCGCAGGTTGGAGGTTCAATTCCTCTCGCCAGCTCCATACAGTTGAACCTCCAACCTAGAGGTTTCAAAGGGGATGTGTCCCCTTCGTGGGGAGCGTGCGAGGGGGCTGGCCCCCTCCGCAGGAGCCGGCAAGGCTCGTCTCAGGGCCGACTCGGCGACGGTTGGATGGTTCAATTCCTCTCGCCAGCTCCACAAATTCTGCTGATTTAGGTTTGCAACTCGGGAATAGTGGCAACAAACAGATCAAAAATATCCCCATCTCCACCAGGGCGTTCTTCGCATTTCGATACAAACTCGACGGGGATTTCAAACAGGGTTGACGCCCCTTTTCTTGGATGAGGGGACGTAAGGATATGGAAATCTTTTTGGTGGGTCAGATACTTTCCTATCTGCTCGTCTGAGGCATAGCCAACATAGTACACGATGCCATTATACTTATGAATCTCCAGCGAGAGTGGGATGCCACGTTTTGCGCGTAGTGCAACGACGCTGCACATTGCAAAACCGTATATTCCATTCGGCAAATCCTGTATTTTCGTCCCATCTTCCCGTTCAGTAAGCGGCCGAAGTTGCTGTTCGCGCCGGAGCCTCAGTACCTCTTTAGGAACCGCGTTTCCCTCCGGCATCTTTCCGACATCACGCTGCACGTTCATGGCGTGATTGTTCCTACTCCAAATGTCGGAAAAGTTAATGGGGAAACTCCCTCTGACAATGAAGTAGCCCACGATCACCAACCCGAGCAGCGCAGTTATTAGATACGGATACCACCGTTTCATGTCTGTCAGGATACGCCTAAGCCTTCCCTGAAGTGAAGCTCCCCGCTCTTCCGAGCGGGGCATTCTGGCGAAGGAGAGTAAAAAAGAAAGTCGCCGCGTTCAGTTCGACCGCTACTCATGTGTTGGTGAAGCAAGGCTGTGTGGACACCCTACTTCCGAGGTACTTCCTTTGGGTCTAGCGCCGGTTATGGCGTGCGCTATCATCTGTCCATGAGAGATGAGTTCCTGGGCCTATACCAAGGAGGGCGATCATGACCTGTTCACGCTGTTGTGGGTTCATGGTTGAAGACCACTTCTTAGACCTTGAGGGCGCATTTGGTGAGATGTGGACCACCAGTTGGCGTTGTATGAATTGCGGTCGTGTTCACGACTCCGTGATCGAGCAGAATCAACCGGCCCGACCGAAGAAGGTCTTGGTCTTCCCAAGTGGCGAGCCGGACTATCAGGATGATGAAGTCCATCTTGGAGCGGAGTCCTTCATCAGACGGGCGGCCTGACGACTTCACTCAAGTCCACGATGCAGTAAGGACGAACGAGCCTGAAGAGAGGGGGTGTATGATGCACGCGAAACGAAAACAGCACGCCCAGAGGCATCGACAGTCTGTAGGAAACTTGGCCCTCGCTGACGAGCGCCTACAGATACTTCAGCAACCCAAAGGCACGCCCCTCTCCCTTGTGCTGCGTCCGGCAGCGGCCATGACGGAGGGATATCGTGAGGAGGATACCCTCGCTCCTGCAATAGGCATTATCGGTGGATTTGGCCTGTCAGTTCTATTGTGGGGGCTCATCCTTCTCGGTATCTCTTGGATGTGGTTGTGAATCGAAACACTGGCCTAGCGCTCAGCTTCCGTGAAGTTGGCTTCTTCTTCGAGCTCTTCTAGATCGGCTTCCGCTTTGGCCTTCAGGGTTGAGGGGTGCAAGCCATATTTCTTGAGCATTTTGTAGAAGTCTGCCCGATAGCGCCCGGCAAATTGGGCGGCGCGTGAGATATTGCCGCCGGTGAGTTGCAGGACGTTTTTGAGATAGGTCTTCTCGAACTCTTCCTTGGCTTCGGTCAACGGCTTGAGCGGCGAATCCGGCGATGAGCCCATAGCGGGCAGGAGGTCTGGAGTAATCATGTCCTGCCGCGTCATGACGGCAGCCTTTTCAACGACATTCTCCAGTTCGCGAACATTGCCGGGCCAGGGATGTGTGACCAGCCGATTGAGAGCTGCAGGTGTAAAGCCGCGCAATCCCTTATTCGCCCGTTTTGCACTCGCGGTCAGAAACTGTTGCGCCAGCAAGGGAATATCGTCTCGGCGGTCACGAAGCGGCGGGATAAATAGCGGAACGACAGAGATGCGGTAGTACAGATCGTTCCGGAATGATCCGTTCTTGACGGCTTCGCCGAGGTCTTTGTTAGTTGCGGCGATAATCCGCACATCGATCTTGGTTGAAAGTTCAGAGCCTACTTCGCGAACTTCCCGTTCCTGCACGGCCCGCAACAGTTTGACCTGCATCGAGAGGGGCATTTCGCCGATCTCGTCGAGAAAGAGCGTGCCGCCGTTGGCGCTTTGAAACAGGCCTCGCTTTGCTCCATGGGCACTGGTAAAAGCCCCCCGCACATGCCCGAAGAGTTCTGACTCGAAGAGTGTTTCGGGAATGGCTGCGCAATTGAGGGCGACAAACGGCCCTTTACCCCGTCGGCTGTTCGCATGGATGACGCGCGCAAACACTTCTTTACCGGTCCCGGTTTCTCCAAAGAGGAGAATCGTCGCGTCCGAGTCCGCCACCTGCACGACTTGCTGGAGTAAGCGCTGCATCGCAGGGCTCCTCGCAACGATATTTTCCATTCCGTACAGTTCGTTGACGAGAGACTTTAGCCGTTGGATCTCGCCTCTCATCCGCTGTGGAGAAAGTCCTTCTTCGATCTTGGCCTTGAGTTCCTTGTCATCGAACGGCTTGGTGAGATATCCAAAGGCGCCCCGCTGCATAGCTTCCACGGCATTAGGGATACTGCCATGGGCCGTCAGGATGATAACCGGAAGGCCTGGATGAATCCGCAGCAGTTCTTCCGTCACATTCAATCCGTCTTCGCTTCCAAGCCGGAGGTCGGTAATGGCAAGGTCAAACCGGTTATTCTTGGCTACGGCGAGGGCTTCATGCCCGGTGGTGCAACCTGTGACGGCAAAGCCCATAGCGGTTAACCGCATCTTCACGAGATGTAACAGTCCCTCTTCATCATCGACTACGAGAATATGTTCTTTTTCCATGAAACTCCTTCTGCAGTGTCATCGGTTACGGCCCAGTCGGAGGCGGTACAACCGACGATGGGGGATGGATAGGACGAACTTTATCCCGCATTTCCTGGTCGATGCGCTTCAACGCCTCCAATTGGCTCGTCAATTCCTCTATTTTCCTATCTCGATCAGATAGTTGCCTTTGTAAGGACGCCACGGTACTTGAACCGATGCTTGAATCGGTCGAGCCCTTCTTGCCGCTGCCTGAATCCACCTTCCGTTCACGATCAGCCAATTCCCGCTGGAGGCTTTCCAAGGATTGGGAGTCGGCCTCCTTCATAGCCCGAAATTGCTGGATAACCAATTCCCTGTCAAGCAAGTCCCGCACCAGCCGATCTGAGGCCTGAGCCAGGGTCGCCTGACTTTCCGAAATAGCCGGGGCTGACATAACCGATTGGAACCAGGATTGTTCAACAGGAGCGGCGTGACGCTCGAGCAGATCTATCCAGAGCTTGCTGGAAACAGCCAGTTGGCCCTTGGGTGCCACAGCGATGACTTTCTCGAAATATTTCGAGGCGCTGTCTCGACTTTCATAGAGCCCCAACAGCGCGCGTGTGAAATAGACATGGTCGCAAGAGTTGTGCTCAGCGCATTTCGGAACGAGGGCATCCTGCTTTTTGGCCAACGCTTGGAGGGATTTTGCCTCTCCTGCTTCTACCGTAAAGTAAGGATGCGAAAATTGCGGGGCAGGCGACCATGCCGCGCATCCGGCGAAAAGGAATAGGCACGCCAAGACCCACGAGGCAGCGCCTCGGAGGACAGCCTTTATGCCGTTTCCACCGCTTTCGTGAGGCGCAGAATAAACCGTACAGTCGTTCCCTTCTTGACTTCGCTTTCGATCCAAATCCGTCCTCCGTGTGCTTCCACCACTTTCTTTGCCAGTGCCAGCCCCAAGCCACTCCCCGGTGTAGCATGTTTAGCCTTCGTACGTCCTTGATAGAACCGTTCGAAAATATAGGGCAGGTCTTCGGCTTGGATGCCGGGGCCTCCATCGGTCACACTGACTTCAAGGACTCCTGCTTGTGAGTCCGGCTTCATGAGCACCTTTACAATGCCTCCTTCCGAACTGAACTTCAAGGCATTTGAGAGTAAATTGTCGAGTACTTGCTCAATTCGAAGCGCATCCGCCATGACCCACACACGTTGTGCTGGCGCTTCCAGTAACAGCTGCACATGCTTGGCATCGGCGAGGAGCTGGACTTTGTTGACCGACATATCCGTGATGCGTTTGAGGTCAGTCGGGACAATTCGATACTCCATCATCCCGGCATCCATCTTGGAGAGATCCAGAATAGTAGAGATGAGGGTGATGAGGCGGCGGCTGCTGTCCGCCATGATACGCAAGGTCGTGCGCTGTTCTTGCGACAAGGGGCCTGGAATTTCATCCAACAGCAGATGGGTGCCTTCTTGGATCGAAGCCATGGGCGTGCGTAACTCATGGGAGACATGGGCGAGAAACTCCCCCTTCATATCGTCCAGCTCTTGCAGCTTCGAGCCCATCCAATTTACGGCGTCGACAAGGTCGCGCAATTCACTGGGAGCCTGAATATTCAGCGACGTTCGGAAATTCCCCTGCCCAATCTGTTTAATATGGGTCTGCAAATGGCGCAACGGGCGTAGTACCGTATAGCTGGCAAAACCGGCGAGTGCAATGCCGAATACCAGCGCCAGCAAAACCAGCTGCTCCGTCACCGTTTCAGCTTGTGCTGAGCTTTCCCGTGACTGGCTGACACCGGCACTGATGCCCGTCTCGTGAAGATCGATAAATTTTTGGAGTATGCCGCTGATACGATCCATCAAGGCATCGCGACGACCTTCATAGTCTGCAGACGGGACCGATGGAGACGAGCGGCCATGCTCCAGTTCTGATCGGAAGATCATGAGCCGTTCTTGCTGCAAACGCTTGGTATCCTTGAGTAGCTGAATGCCTTGCGGGGTGAGTTCCTGCGTTTCAAGGGTCTGGAGTCCCCGATGGAATTCGTCGACCTCTTCATCGAAATGTTGCAAGAAGGTCCCATCCCGTACAGCCAGATACTTCTTCTCGCTATTGAGTTGAGCGTAGAGCACGGTGAGCAGCCGCTTAGCCGATTCGATAGCCGGGTAATGTCGAGTGGCGATGTCTGCGCTTAATGCGGTCAACTGACGCAGCTGAAGCAAGGCATACAGGTTCACCCCCGCCATCACCACGATGATGATAAGGGAAGTTAGGACAATCCGCCAAAAGATCGATAAGCCCACAGGCAAAAGCGCTTTCTTAGCCTTGAGATTTAAGAATAATTGTAGAAACTGTAGGCAATTCCATACACTATTTCCCCTGTTCACTCAAGGAATCAACCAAACAAATTCTCTCGCGCACCATCGGTCTCTTTAGACGGATCAATCGACTAGGGCGATTTGCGTGGCTTCCAAGTAGAAGAGACGGAAGCTCTTCTTTCCTATACGAAAACTCTTCCCTACTTGACTGACGAGGCAAACCGGCGTTGGCGTCGTGACACCCCATGTAACGATGCAAAGAGATGGCCACGAAACAACAACATCGCGACGGCAAGCGGTGGGGTGAAGAGCAACCCAAGATACCAGCCGACTGAGGAAGGGATACCGACGTAGTCCAGCCAACCGCCGAGGATCGTGAATGGCAGTACGAGAACCTGTGAAAAGTCCAACCCTGCCCCCCTCCCCACGCGGCTAGAAAGAGAAAAAAACGATTGCAGCCCTGTAGGCGAGAGGACGATGGGGATCAAGATAATCGCAAATGGAAGAAACCATTCAATCCAATTTTCAAGGACGAACTCGTACGAAGTCTTGAGCACCTCGAGCGGGGAATCATGCCGGACTTGATAAATAATTTCAGGCGCCGGGTTCAACAAGAGAAAGAGGAGCAACAGGGCTGCATAAGATATGAGTTGCCCATACGGATTCGCCTGCATACTCAGATCAAGGGCCATCAGCGGCAGCCACAGGATAAACCCAATGCCGATGACATCCCAAAAGTAATGACCCACGCTGGCAACAAGATCCTTGATGGTAAGCGCCCGTGCATGGCTAATCGATTGCTCAATCAGACTCAGAGTGGCGCCGACCAGGAGCGCATTCACCGCACCCAGGAGAAAGCCTCCAATCATGCCGAGCGGCGAGGCAATCTGGGTAGCAAGCATCAGTAGAAATCCAAACCCCACCACGGCGACTATGGTCATCCACCCTCGGACAAGGGACTGTCCAGTTTTGTGGAAAGCACTCCGATAAAGTAAGAGTGTTTCTGTCAGAATGCGTGACATGAAAGACAATAGTCTGCTGGTACTTCTTGGGTCAAGCCGTCCGCACCTCCTCGTGAGAGGTTGACTTCCCCTATTCCTATGCTTATGTGAATGGCAACAGCACAGACGGATGAGCCGGGAGGAGAAATCCGATGGATATGAACCGCATGACGGTCAAACTACAAGAGGCGCTCCAGACTGCCTCGTCCCATGCCGCAAGGCGCAGCCATCAGGGCATAGATGTGGAACACCTGCTGCTTACGTTTGTGGAACAGGATGGAGGTCTCGCCTCTCCTCTCCTCGAACAGGCGGGATTATCGGTCCCTTCCGTCCGCCAGGCAGTGGAACAGGCGCTCGCCAAACTGCCTCAAGTACAGGGCGCCGGGGCAAGTCCCGGACAACTCCATGTCGCATCACGGCTCAGCCAGGTTTTGACCAAAGCTGAAGACGAACAACGAACGTTAAAAGACGACTATCTGAGTGTCGAACATGTCATCCTTGCCATGGTTCAAGAAGGGGGAGTCTTCAAGAAACTCGGCCTGACGAAGGAACGGCTTTTGGCCGCGCTGCAACAAATACGAGGGTCTCAGCGCGTCACGAGTCAGGATCCTGAAGGCACCTACCAGGCGCTGGAGAAATATGGCCGCGACCTCACCCTCCTAGCCGGGCAAGGAAAGTTAGATCCCGTCATCGGGCGCGATGAAGAAATTCGCCGCGTCATACAAATCCTCTCACGACGAACCAAGAACAACCCGGTACTCATCGGCGAGCCAGGAGTCGGAAAAACCGCCATCGTCGAAGGGCTTGCCATTCGCATTATCAAGGGAGATGTCCCTGAAGGGCTCAAGAAAAAGCGCGTCATCACCCTCGACATGGGATCGTTGGTGGCTGGCGCAAAGTTTCGGGGCGAATTTGAGGAACGATTGAAAGCCGTCCTCAAAGAGGTGCAGGCTGCCGAGGGACAAATCTTGCTCTTCATCGATGAGCTGCATACGGTTGTAGGAGCCGGCGCAGCGGAAGGAGCGATGGACGCCGCCAATCTGCTCAAACCCATGCTGGCCCGTGGTGAATTGCATTTGATCGGCGCAACCACACTCGATGAATATCGAAAGCATATCGAGAAGGATGCCGCGTTGGAACGTCGCTTCCAAACG
>JAABQN010000097.1 GCA_011391455.1 Nitrospiraceae bacterium | reverse complement strand
GGCAGCACTTCGACAAACGCCCCGAAGTCCATGATCTTCCGAACCGTCCCCATGTAGATTTTGCCGATCTCGACCTCTTCGGTGATCCGGCTGATCATTTCTTTGGCCTTTTCAGCCGAGGCTCCGTCGACCGACGCAATCGTCACGGTTCCACTGTCATCGACATTGATCTTGACTCCGCAATCCGCAATGATGCCGCGGATAGTCTTGCCGCCCGGCCCGATGATCTCGCGGATCTTGTCCTGCTTGACCTTCATCGTGAAGATCCGTGGCGCAAAGGCAGACAGCGTAGTCCTTGGCGCTTGGAGCGCCTTTTCCATACAACCCAAAATGTGCAAGCGTCCGGCTTTGGCCTGCTCCAAGGCCTTCTGCATCAAGGCCGGCGTAATGCCGCCGATCTTGATATCCATCTGTAGCGCGGTCACGCCCTGCTTGGTGCCGCAGACCTTAAAGTCCATGTCACCCAGGTGATCCTCCAGCCCAAGAATATCGGAAAGGATCATGACCCGATCGCCTTCCTTGATTAATCCCATCGCGATTCCGGCCACAGCTTTGCTGACCGGCACACCGGCATCCATCAACGCAAGGCTCCCGCCACAGACGGTCGCCATTGAAGAAGACCCATTGGACTCAAGGATGTCGGACACGATGCGGAGCGTGTAGGGGAAAGCTTCCTTGCTCGGAATCACCGGAGCCAACGCCCGTTCCGCCAATGCGCCATGACCGACTTCCCGGCGTCCCGGCGAGCGAAGCGGCCGCGCCTCGCCGACGCTGAACGGCGGAAAATTATAATGGAGCATGAACGTCCTCATGTACTCCCCTTCCAACGCATCGATCCGCTGCTCGTCATCCGTGGTCCCCAACGTAACCACGGCCAAACTTTGGGTCTCGCCCCTGGTGAAAATCGCTGAACCATGTGTCCGTGGCAGTGCGCTGACTTCGCAGGTGATCGGACGGATATCGGCCGGGCCACGTCCATCCGCCCGCGACCCCTTCTCCAGAATCATGTTCCGCACTTCCGTATATTCCAATTCGTGGAACACCAATTTGACGTGCCGCTCCCGATTCGGATCGTCCGCGCTCTTGAGTTTTTGGACGGCGTCGTTCTTGACCTCATCCAACCGCTCCTGCCTAGCCGCTTTGTTCGGGATCATGATGGCATCACGGATACCTTGCGCCACCAGAGACTTCACTTGAGCGGAGAGCGCTGAATCAATCTGCTCCTTCGCTACCTTCCGCTTGGGCTTGCCGGCAACGGTTTGCAGCTCACGAATCTTGGCCACAATCTTCTTGATCTCTGCATGGGCGAGTTCGATCGCCTCGAGCATGATGGCTTCGGATAGTTCGTTCGCCCCTGCTTCGACCATCATCACCGCATCGGCCGTCCCAGCCACCACGAGTTGCAACTCGCTCTTCGCTACCGTTTCAAGATCCGGATTCACAACGAACTTGCCATCCAGTCGACCGACCCTCACGCCTGCGATGGGATTGTCGAAGGGAATATTCGAAACGGTCAGGGCAGCAGAGGACGCGATAATTCCAAGGATGTCAGACGAGCCTGTCTGATCGGCCGAGAGGACGGAGGCGATGACCTGGGTCTCAAAGTAATAGCCTTCAGGAAAGAGTGGACGGAGCCCCCGGTCGATCTGCCGGCTGGTCAGCACTGCTTTTTCCGATGGACGAGCTTCCCGCTTGAAATATCCACCGGGAATCTTTCCGGCGGCGAAGGATTTTTCCTGATAATCGACCGTGAGGGGAAGAAAATCGATGCCTGGCTTGGCAACCTGTGAGGCAACGGCCGTCGCCAGCACGACGGTGTCGCCGTACGAAGCCCAAATCGAGCCGTCTGCTTGCCGTGCAACACGGCCTGTCTCAAGCCGCAAGGTGCGCCCTGCAACTTCTATTTCAACTGTGTGTACCATCTGAGTCTCCTCTGGTTAGGCCCCACAGATGCCCACGGAGATGCGCTCCAATCGAATGGTCAATGGTGAATGTTTAATGATGATTTGAGCAATTCTCGCACTGAACATTCATCATTGAACATCGCACTTGCAGAGCGCATCTCAGTGTTCACCTGTGCGACTGACTACTGCCTGCTGTTGTGCCCCCTGGCGCAACAGCGAGGCGGGATCCTACTTTCTGATGCCCAATCGCTCGATCACGGCACGATAGCGTGCATCGCTGACGCCACGAAGATAATCAAGTAAACGCCGCCGCCGCCCGACCAGGAGCAGCAGGCCACGCCGCGAGTGATGATCTTTCTTATGGAGCTTGAAATGTTCCGTCAAATACGTGATCCGGTTGGTCAGCACCGCGATCTGGACTTCCGGTGAACCGGAATCCGTCTCATGCTGCCGGTACTGCTTGATCAACTCGGTCTTTGCTTCCTTGAGTAATGCCATGGGCTTCTTCCTTCCTCTTCCTTTCCTTCATCCGCAACAACGTCTCATACGTCTTGATCGATCAGCACCTTCTGGATTTTGAGCACACCGCCAACAGTCTCCGGACATTTCCCGATCGCCACGAGACATCCCTCTGTATCGTGGATACGAACCGGCGCCTGTGACCCGATCTTCACACCAGCGGCCCCCTCCCAACGAAGGATCTTGTCCGCAAGCACCGGAGCCCCGTGTCGCACGTGGTCGGCGGTCTGCTCATCTACCACCGCAATCCCCAGTTGATCCAACGCACGATCCAGCGACAACAGCACATCTCCCAACCGACCGAGGGCATGACGGGTGACCACCTCATCGACCGTCAACGCGTGATCGATCGTCAAGGGACCTACCCGCCTTCGCTCCAACGCCAACATGTGGGCGCCGACTCCGATGATGTCTCCGATGTCGGCACAGAGCGTCCGCACATAGGTTCCCTTTGAACAGACGATGCGCAAGGTCACATCCCGCCCCTGAATCCCCTCCACCTCAAGGGTATGGACGACGATCGTGCGCGCATCCCGCGCAATCGTTTTGCCCGCCCGAGCGGACTTATACAGAGGCACGCCCCCGACCTTCACCGCCGAATACATCGGAGGCACTTGCTCAATCGGCCCACGGAATCGTCCGACCGCCGCATGGATCGCCTCCGGCGTTACGGAGTCCGTCGCGCAGCGCGCCAGGACCGCTCCCGTCGCATCCTGCGTATCAGTCGTTTCACCGAGGCGCAATACGGCGCGATACTCTTTGTCCCACTCAACAAGATATTCAGCAATACGGGTTCCCCTCCCGATCAGCAGGGGCAAGACTCCCGTCGCGGCAGGATCGAGCGTACCGGCATGACCGACCTTGATTCCGCCGAGAAGATGTCGAATTTTCGCGACGACATCATGGGAAGTCC
Source organism: Nitrospiraceae bacterium (assembly GCA_011391455.1). Classification (GTDB taxonomy): domain Bacteria; phylum Nitrospirota; class Nitrospiria; order Nitrospirales; family Nitrospiraceae; genus Palsa-1315. Next base: position 4,315 of record JAABQN010000097.1, on the reverse strand, counting down.
ACCCGGATTCTTTCTTCATTGTCAGCACGCCGTCAATGGCGGCGCAACTCTGTGCGAGGTCCATTATCATATTTCCGATGTTACGAACTCGCCTGCTCTTCGGATGACTCGCCCTCGGCCTCCGTATCGACATGGAGATCGTCCAATAACTTCAACACACGATCGCCTCTTGGCCCGCTGACATCCTCGGCAAAGACAATCTCCGGCAGATACCGGAGCGAGAGCCGACGGCCCAGTTCGCCACGCACGAACCCGCTGGCTTGGGCCAGCCCGGCGAAGACGTTCCGCTCTTCCTCTTTCGTCCCCATGGTCGTCACGAACACACGTGCAAGCCGCAGATCACTGGTCAGCTTTACGTCGGTCACGGTCACGGACTGCACGCGCGGGTCCTTGATTTTCCGCATGAGGATATCGGCCACTTCCATACGGATTTGATCGGCTACACGATCGGCCCGATGATATCCGGTCTTGGCCACCGTACCTCCAGGACAGGCCGCCGTCACAACAGTTCCACTCGCGATTGGACGATTTCCACCGTAGGGACGCCCCGAATCAGGTTCAGCGCCTGGTCACATACTTGGTTGACATGTCGCCCTTCATTGGCCACGCAGGCAAGCCCCAATACGGCCTTCTGCCACAGATCTTGTCCATCGACCTCGGCCACGGAGAGATTGAACTTCTCCCGCAATCGATCTTTTAGACTCAACAGCACCCGTCGCTTATCCTTCAACGACTGACTCTCGGGGATGAACAACTCGACCGTACAGAGTCCGACGATGATACCCACGGGGCAGACTCACGCCTCAGAGCTTTGCGGCAATCTTGTCGATGGCATAGGCTTCGATGATGTCCCCGGCTTTGACATCGTTGAAATTCTCGACGCTGATTCCACATTCATATCCCTGCTGCACTTCACGGACGTCATCCTTGAAGCGGCGCAACGATCCGAGCTTTCCTTCATAGACCACCACGTTGTCGCGAAGCACTCGAACGCCGACCGCCGCGCGGGTGATCGTGCCATCCACCACATAGGCCCCCGCAATGACACCGGCCTTGGACACCGTAAAGACCTGTCGGACCTCGGCCCGCCCCAACGCCCGTTCCTTGAGCGTCGGTTCGAGCAGCCCTTCCATCGCGGCCTTAATTTCGGCCATCGCGTCGTAAATAATGGTGTATAAGCGGACGTCGACGCCTTGCTGTTCAGCCAGGGCGGAAGCTTTCGGCTCCGGCCTGACATTGAACCCGACAACGATAGCGTTCGATGCGGCAGCCAGTAATACGTCTGACTCGGTGATCCCGCCGACGCCACTGTGAATGACGCGCAGCTTGACCGCGGCGGTCGCAAGCTTTTCAACGCCGGCCGTCAGCGCTTCAGCCGACCCTTGAACGTCAGACTTAATGACCAGCGCCAGCTCCTTGACCGACCCTTCCTTAATCTTGGCAAACAGATCGTCGAGCGTGACCTTCGCCGATCCCGACAAATCAGCCGTTCGTTGCTTACGGGCTCGATCTTCGGCAATTTCTCGCGCGACCCGCTCGTCGGCAACGACCTGAAATACATCGCCCGCGGACGGCACACCGGGGAGCCCTGCCACTTCGACTGGAATAGACGGACCGGCCTCCGGCACTTTGGCGCCCGTATGTGTAATCAGCGCGCGAACCTTCCCGCTAAAAACCCCGACAACGAACACATCGCCGACGCGAAGCATCCCGCTCTGAACCAGTACCGTCGCCACGGGTCCTCTCCCTCGCTCCAGCTTGGCTTCCACGACGACGCCCTTTGCCAATCGATGCGGGTCAGCCTTCAGTTCGAGCACTTCGGATTGCAGGAGAATCATCTCCAGCAAGGTATCCAGGCCGGTCTTCTCTTTGGCCGAAACTTCAACCATGATCGTGTCGCCGCCCCAGGACTCGGAGATGAGCCCATGTTCGGACAAGGCGTTCTTGACACGATCGACGTTGGCGCCTGGCTTGTCGATCTTGTTGATGGCCACAATAATCTGAACGGACGCGGCTTTGGCGTGATTGATCGCCTCAATCGTTTGCGGCATCACCCCATCGTCTGCTGCAACGACCAGAATGACGATGTCGGTAATTTTGGCGCCACGGCCTCGCATGGCGGTGAAGGCTTCGTGGCCCGGCGTATCCAGGAACGTCACCTGTTTGCCGCGTACCGCGACCGTATAGGCGCCGATATGCTGCGTTATCCCGCCGGCCTCGCCTTCCGCCACCTTCGTTTGCCTGATCGCATCGAGCAGCGAGGTCTTGCCGTGATCGACATGGCCCATGATCGTGACAACCGGCGGCCGCGGCTCAAGCTGGAGATCTTCCTCCGTCTGCACAACCGAGTCCAGTAACTCTTCCCCGGCCTTCTCCATCGACACATCGATCTTGATCCCGTTCTCTTCCGCAATAATCACAGCTGCGTCAATATTCATGGTTTGATTGAAGGTGAGCATCTGGCCCATATCCATGAGCTTGCGCATGATGTCGGCCGGGCGCTGGCCGATTAGCTCGGCAAATTCCTTTACCGTCATGCCGGGCGTCAGTTTGAAGCTCTTCCTCCGCGGCTTGGTCACTTCCCCCGGTGTGCTGTGATGCACATGCTTGCTGCGATCGTCGCGGCGCTGCTGCACCGGGATGGCGCGAAGATCCTGCCAGCGAGCCGCATCTTCACGGAGGCGAAGCTCTTCTTCTTCTCTTGTACGGCCCGGTTTACGAGCTTTCTTCCCCTTCTCTTTCAGCCCCTCGGCTTGCATCTCTTCAAGAGAAAGGGTTTTCTTTTTTCCTGTGATTACATCGATGCTCGACACGACGGCGGGCTTGACGGGAGTCGCGGGAGCCGGAGCGGTCGCAGTCCCCATTGTCAGATTGGGCTGACCGGGTGTCGCCGTCAGATCAGCAGGCGCAACGACTGCAGTCTCCGCTTGCAGAAGCGCCGCCGGTGACGGGCTGCTCACGAGGGTATCGATGAGCGCTCCGCCTACGCCTACCGATTCAACCGTGGCCAGTAGCGCGGCCTCTTCGGTCGAAACGTCATCGGCTCGCTTACGCTTGATCAGAATACGGCGCTTGTCGGACTTAGGGGACGCATCCGTTACCGGAATCGCCTGGGCCGACCCGGCCTTAATTCCCGCTGCATGACCGGAAACCATACCGGCCTTACTCCGCTGGCCGGAACCTGCATCGGCCTCTGCCGCCTTGCCGGTCGTTGCGGTGGACCCTTTGAGTTTCGGGCCGAGTTTCTCCAACGCCTTCTGCACCACGTCATCTTCTAACGCGCTGCTGTGCGATGAGACGGTAATACCCATCCGCTTCAATTCCGGGATGAGATCACGATTTTCCATCCCGAGCTGCTTAGCCAATTCATATACGCGCATGAGGATATGACACCTGCTCCGCTTGATCCGGTTTATTGAGCATCCGACTCCGATTCTGCCCGGGCCTTTAATTCCTGCTCTCGGGCTTCCTCTTGCTGATGCAGCGCTTCGGTTTCCTCCGCCAACGCCGCCTTGATTTCTTTATCCCGTTCGGCCTTTTCTTTCTCATATTCCGTCGCGCTGATGATATCGATCTTCCAGCCGGTCAGACGAGCGGCCAACCGCACATTCTGTCCATTCTTTCCGATCGCCAACGACAACTGGGAATCTGCGACGACAACCAACGCCGACTTCTTTTCCTCATCGACGCCGACCTTCTCGATACTTGCTGGATTTAACGCCTCAGCGATGAACACACGCGGATCGGAGGTCCAGGTAATGATGTCGATTTTCTCTCCACGCAGCTCACGGACCACCGCTTGAACCCGCGATCCCTTGATCCCCACACAGGCCCCGACTGGATCGACCGCCTTCTCGCGAGAAGTCACAGCGATTTTGGTCCGATCACCAGGCTCCCGCACGATGGACTTGATCTCAACGATTTTCTCAAGCACCTCAGGCACTTCCAACTCGAAGAGTTTCGCGACAAATTGCGGATGGCTCCGCGTCAAGATAACCTGGACATCCTTCGGAGTCCGGCGCACTTCCAAGAGCATGGCCTTCACCCGATCGCCGCCGCGATAGGTTTCCCGCGGAATCTGCTCCTGAATCGGCAGTACCGCCTCGGTCTTGCCGAGATCCACCAGGTAATTTCGGCGCTCGACCCCGAGAATGATGCCGTTGACCAAATCCCCTTGCCGCGTGGAGTATTCCTTTTGAACCGCCTCCCATTCAGCCTCCCGGACCTTCTGGAAGATGACTTGCTTCGCGGTTTGCGCAGCGATCCGCCCCAAATCGCTCATCTCGATGACGGACCCGATCTCATCGCCAATCTC
>JAABQN010000096.1 GCA_011391455.1 Nitrospiraceae bacterium | reverse complement strand
GTGGGGCGAGAAATTGTCCAGTATGAGAGGCCGTGACTCTTGCGACCTGTTCCGGTCGTCCTTCTGCCACAATCTGTCCGCCTGCTGCACCGCCTTCCGGGCCTAGGTCGATAATCCAATCGGCGCTCTTGATCACATCCAGATTGTGTTCCACCACCACCACGGTGTTGCCGCTATTCACCAGCTTCTGCAGCATCGCCAGAAGTTTCTTGATGTCTTCGACATGGAGTCCGGTGGTCGGCTCGTCCATGATGTAGAGCACATTAGGGGACTGGCTCCGTCCTGAGCTTGTCGAAGGGCGGTGCCTGTCCCCGTCCCCGTGTACGGGGCTGGGAATGGGAACAGTCCCATGTCGGGACAGCCCCCCCCCGGATATCAGTTCCGCTGCGATTTTCAACCGCTGGGCCTCGCCGCCTGAGAGGGTCGTCGCAGCTTGGCCGAGGCGGAGATAGCCGAGCCCGATGGAGGAGAGGAGGTGGAGTTTTTCTGCGAGCTTGGGTGAGCCGCTGAAAAATCCCAAGGCTTCTTCAGCCGTCATTTGCAGCACATCGTGGATCGTTTTCCCGCGATAGCGAATGGAGAGGATGTCCGGTTTGAATCGTTTTCCGTCGCAGGCTTCGCAGGTGGCGTAGATATCTTCAAAGAAATACATCTCCAGTTTTTCAACACCGCTCCCTTCGCATCGGTCGCACCGGCCCCCGGTGGTATTGAAGGAGAAATGCCCTGGTGTGAGGCCGCGCCGGAGCGCATCGCGCTCAGAGGCGAAGAGAGAGCGAACTTCATCGAACGCTTTCAGGTAGGTGATTGGATTTGAGCGCGGCGTTCGGCCGATCGGTTCTTGATCGATGAGCTTGATGCCGGTCAGATGTTCGATGCCCTTAATCGCCCGAAACTTGCCCATCGGCAGCGACTCGACACGGAAGGCACGGGCCACCGCGCGATAGAGCGTGTCTTCGACCAAGGTGCTCTTGCCGGACCCCGACACGCCGGTGACGCAGACCAACATGCCGAGTGGAATACGGACAAACAGATTTTTGAGGTTGTGTTCACAGGCGTCTGCGATCACAAGTACCTTTCCGTTCCCTCTTCGCCGGGACCGTGGGATCGCAATCTCATCGTCGCCACGCAGGTAGCGCGCCGTGATCGACCGCCGGTCTGCGATAAATTCATCTATTGGCGCCGCGCAGATCAATTCGCCGCCCTTTTCTCCTGACAAGGGGCCCAATTCGACAAGATAGTCGGCTGCCATCATCATCTGGCGATCATGCTCGACGACGACGACCGTGTTGCCCTGGACTGCCAGCTCTCGCAGGATGCCCGCGAGTGTGGCCGTGTCGCGTGGGTGGAGACCGATGGTCGGTTCGTCGAGGACATAGAGCGTGCCGACCAGGCGGGCGCCGAGTTGATTGGCCAAGGCTGCGCGCTGGGCCTCTCCTCCCGAGAGTGTGCGGGTCTGGCGGGAGAGTGTCAGATAGCTGAGGCCTACGCGGAGGAGAAATCCGAGCTTGGCCGTGAGTTGTCGGAGAAGGTCGCGGGCGATGTGTTCTTCCTGGGCAGAGAAGGTGAGGGCTGCGACCCAAGCGGCAGTTGCTTCGATGGTAAACTCCGACAACTCATGAATATCTATGCCCGCGATCTTCACGTAGCGCGCGTCCGGTCGGAGACGGGATCCCTTACAGCTAGGGCAGGGGACTGGGGTCCGGTAGCGGCTGAGCATCACGCGCACGTGTAGCTTGTAGCGCTTCCCTTCCAAGTATTCGAAGAATTGTTGTACGCCCTCCATCTTGCCTTCTCCCTGCCAGAGCATCTGCTGGATATCCTGAGGCAGGTCTTTGTAGGGGGCGGTGAGGTCGGCCCCGCGCCGTTTCATGGAGAGCAACATCTGCTTCTGCCACCAATCGCCGCTGGGTTTGCTCCAGGGCTCGATGGCGCCTTGGGCCAGCGACTTGCTGTGGTCGGGAATGACGAGATCGGGATCGTATCGGAGAATATTGCCGAACCCTTTGCACTCCGGGCAGGCGCCGAGCGGATGGTTGAAGGAAAAGAGGACTGGCCGAACTGGTTCGAACGTTCTGCCACATTGCTGGCAGCGAAAGTCCGTGCTGTAGGTGCGAGGGCCCTGGTCGATGACCTCTACGCGGCAGAGGCCCTCGCCTTCTCGCAACGCGGTTTCGACCGCTTCGACGAGGCGGGACCGGTTGTCTTCCCGGATCACCAACCGATCGAGGATCACATACAGATGGTCCGGCCTAACTTTTGGAAGGCTGTGGACCTCGTGGAGATCGAGAATTTCTGCGCCGCATTGCACCCTGCTGAACCCCCGCAGCAACAATGATTGAAGAAAGGCCTGGTCCTGTTTCGGCGCCGGGGCCTTGACCGGAAAGAGGATCATCGCTCGTGCCTCGGGACAATGGGTCAGGAGGTCGTCAACGACGCTGCTTGGGTGAAAGCTGCGCGCATCGATGGCGCAATCGGGGCAGATCGGATGACCCACTTTGGCGAACAGAAGCCGCAAGAGGTCGGCAATCTCGGTCGTGGTTCCGACCGTCGAGCGGGCGGTTCGGATAGGGTTTTTCTGTTCGATCGCAATGGCGGGGCGGACATTGATCAGCCGGTCGACATCGGGCCGATTGACCTTGTCGAGAAACATGCGGGCATAGGTGGAGAGCGATTCCACATAGCGCCATTGGCCTTCGGCAAACAGGGTGTCGAACGCGAGAGAGGATTTTCCTGATCCTGATACGCCCGTGATGGCTGTGACCTGATTGTGCGGGATGCGGAGCGAGATGTTTTTGAGATTATTCTGCCGCGCCCCCTCGACAATGAGGTCTGTGGACTGGCTCTGATGCAGAGGGGTGGGTTCCACGTTAGGCATTCCACGAGAGAAAAATATGTGATCGTAGCGCGGACCATTGATGAATATCTACCCAAACCTCTACCTCGCCACCATCTTTACCAGCCCCACGCAGCCCAGATAGAGTACGAGTGAGCCGATCATGGCGGGCCAGAAGCCGAAGCGGGGGACACCCACTATCATGAAAACGACATAGACCACCCAGGGAGGGACGAACCACAACAAGTTTTTCGCATAGCTGACGATCGCGTCGCTGCCCCCGTTCAGATAGATGAGGATGAACGTGGCGCCGGTAATGGCGGGGAAGGTACTGGCAAAGGCGGCGAGGAATGAGCGGCCTTGCGATCCCAGGTAGGTGGAGACACTGACAATCGTTCCACCGAGAAGGAAATACAGTACGTACTTGCCGAATTCACTCATCTCGTTGCTCCTTGTTGAGAGAGACCGATTTTAGCTACGACAACACAAATCTCACCGCACTGTACATCATCATGACTTCGATCGCATGCGCAACGATGGTGATGCGTAGATTTTTCGTGCGCAACCAAATGGCTCCCCAAATCAGTCCGTCCCATACGGCGATCCAGTGGAGGTGTTGAAAAGTATTCACCATGAAGGGGTCGAAAGCAAATATCAGCGCGCCGGCGATGAGGGCCAGAGGTGAGAGCTGTTGGGCTAAGCCGGATCTCCATAGTCCCGATTCAAGCGCGGCCAGCCGTCCGAGGAGAAATCCGCGATAATTCAGTTCGATAAGGAAGGCGATGCCAGAAATGAACCAGGGGACCATGACCAAGAGGGGGAGTCGGCCATGTGGCGTGGTCTTGAGGAAGCTGATGTCATAGCCCAGATGCGGATAGACCGAGAGAATCACGAACGTATTCAGGCTCCCAAGTAGCAGACCAGTCAAGAGTCCCCAGCGCAGGCCATTCCGGATGTTCTCTCTGACCAGTCCAAGGCGAGATACGACATCGAGGTTGTGCCCGGCCCAAAGGCCTAAGGCAAGGTAGGCGATGATCTATGGCGCGAACAGGATCAGCGTCTGTTCTTGGAGCGAGGCGGGCAGGGTGTAGTAGCCGAGCGTTGAGGCGATGGGAAGCAGCGCGAGGGCTGTTCCCCATTCTTTGGCCTGAGCCGGCGCTGTGCGCGGACCAGGCTCAGGCGCCATCATGGAGGTCAGCCCGCAATATTCATGAAGGTTCGTCGAGAAAGCGTGCAGACGCGAAGCGAGACGGGCACTCGGAGGCGTGAAGCCCTGAGGCATACTCGTGCAGTATGTCGAAGGGCTGAACGGCGAGACTGCCCGTCACAGCCGCGTATCCACGCTTGTAGCAGAAGCTTCATGAATAATGCGGGCTAATTCAGTTGGAGATTATAACGGTCGAGTGTGGTGGCTTTGTGCCGAGAGAGGTTGGAGAGAGATTTGTTGTAGTCGACCGTGGCGCGTAACTCGTTCCCTTGGGCCGTTGCGAGATCGCGTTGGAAGTCGAGGACAAAGCGAGTGGTGCTGAGCCCCACTTTCAACCGCTCTTGTTCCGCCTGTAACTGCTTCTCCGCCATGATTCTGGCTGATCGAGTCGTTTCGATCCGCTTGAAATCCGTCTGGACGCGCCGGACTGCCTCACGCACCCCCACGATGATCTGCTGACGTACGTTCATGAGCGATGCTTCGGCGTTCTTCTCCTCCAGCTGCCGTTTGTTATAGGCGCTCCAGGCAGACCGGTTGCCGAGTGGGTAACTTAGGACGAGACCCGCGCCATAATTATAGTAATCGCCGTTGAAGTTCCGGTTTACTGAGTCTCCGTAGTCTTTTCCCAGCCCTGCCATTCCCATGGTCCCTTGGAACGAGAGGGTCGGGAGAATCTGATTTTTGGCAAACTTGGTGTTGAGATCGCTTGTCTCCATATTTTTCATTGCTTGGGCGATTTCAGGCCGTTGCTCAATGGCCTTATCGATGGCTTCTTGCAGGCTGATGGGTTCGAGGGTGACCACCGGTTGGTCGAGTGGAGTCAGACGCAAGTCTTGACGCAGATCCTCCTCCGCAGGATTGAGCAAACGGCGTAGTTGATCTTCCTGGTCTCGAATCGCTTTATCCGCGACCAGCACCTGCTCGACCCGCGATGCGACGGCCGCTTCGGCTTGCAAGACATCGACGATCGACATGATGCCGGCTTTCGCTTTCGCCCGGTTAGTGGCTAAGAGTTCCTGTGCGGCTTTCAGCGCGGCCTCGGCCACTTTCAGATTTTCATTGGCGAAGACGACTTCCCAATAGGTCTGCTCAACCAAGGCCAGGACGGTGAGGACACGATCGCGAAACACATGTTCTTCCACAATGGCATTATTCTGCGCCACGCGGATGAAGGTTTTGGTCACATCGAAGCCGGCGTTGCGGAGTAATGGCTGTGTGAGCGTGAGCGCAAGGCCGCCGGTCCAGGCCGGATTAAACAAAAAAGATGAAGATGTTCCACTACATCCAGGGGTGGTAGGCGGTTGTCCAAAACACGCTTGAGCTCCGGATACATTAGTTCGGGCAGGGCTATAGTTCAGGTCGACGTTGCCGCCTGTCGGCAAATTCGTCGTCGCATCGAGCGTGACGGAGTGGTTCCGTTGGTCGAAGATCCGGATATCATTGAGCGGTCCCTGCGAAAAGCCTAACACCGGGCGGTTGAGCGGGCTCACGGCTCGGTTGAACTGACCATTGACACTCAGGGTTGGATCGAACTTTGCTTGCTCGACAGTGATGTCAGCCTGCCGGCTTTCCTTTGTCTGGCGGCTGATGCTGATGTCCAAGTTATGCTTCAGCGCTTGCAATGCCGCGTCTGCGAGGGAGATGGTCTCCCGTCGTTCCATTGCCGGAGTCGTGCCGATCTCCAGCCCCCAAGTGAGACCGGGTGCTAGGGCAAGGGTGATTCCGATGGCAAAGACGCATGTGCGCCGCCATGTATTGATATGTGCTTCAAGTCGCTGTTCCATAACTGCCCCCTTTGATCGACAAAGAAACTTTCTCCATACTATAATGATTAAAAGCGAACCTGTCATGGGCTAACTGCATGAGATTCCATCGCCATCGAGTCAAGCATTCTATCCTGCCGGTCTTGCTGCTCCGAGCGGGGCTGTCTGTGCTGGCGCTCCTCCTATTTGTGTTCCCGTCGCTGAACTCGAAGGCATGGGGCCAATCGATTTCCAGCGTTCGTTCGTTCGATGGAGGGGTTGCGCCGCTGTTCAGGTCGCCGGGCCTAGGGAGTCTCTATATCGACAATCAGGGCACGCAAGGGTTTCTATACAACCCAGGGAATAATTTCCAAACGTATAGTTTTCGGAATCCCACGACCGGTCAGGCTTGGAGCGGGGCTGTGTCCACGCTCGGGCCGCAACTCTCGATCGGACTGATCCAAGGAGCCAACCAGATTGGCTCACCGCTCGTCCTTCCCGGCCCTCCCCGCCAAACCGCCCCGTTGCGACCGATCCAATCTACTCTTCTCGACGACATTCCCTGACAGGATGCTGAAACAGTCCGCCAGATTTCTGGAAGGTTAAGGCTCAGGTCAAGGCTGAGAGAAGAAGTATTTGATGTACACTCGACCTTAACCTCGACCTTAGCCTGAAATTATTGCGCATTCGCCAGCTGCCAGGTGAGGGCAAGGACATAGCGAGCTATTGTTTGCAGAATTTCTGGATTGATCGTGTTGGCGGTGTCGGTAGGCTGATGCATGTGCGGGTGGGCCCCGCCGCTTGCGATGCTGACGGTTGAAATTCCTGCCTCTTTGAACGGTTCGTCGTCGCCGCCGGGCAAGAATCCGTAATAGTCAAGCTTTCTTACCAAACCCACTGCGTACCCTGCTTCCTTTAACGCGGATTTCTTCAACTCTGTGACACGGAGGATTAACACTCCGTCTCCCACTCCGACATGGTCAATGTTGATCATGGCTTTCGTTGAGCCGAGGGGGATGATCGGTCTCGACACATACAGGCGCGATCCGAGCAGATCCCGTTCCTCTCCGCTGAAGGACACAAAGAGGATCGTCCGTTGGGGGCGCAGTCCAATTTTCCCAAGAGTCCGCGCCACTTCCAGTATCACGGCTGTTCCGGATGCATTGTCGTCTGCACCAGGGAGCAAGAGGCCTGCAGGGCGGCCAAAATGATCTCGATGCGCGCCGATGACGATGGTATCCGGCCCTGTACCAGGAATCATCCCCACCACGTTCGTCAGCAAGCCGTCCGCTATCGTGGTTTTCCAATGGAGAGATGCATATCGATTGACGAGGCGCGATCGCGCTGATGGGGCGTTATTGAGTTGTTCTTGGAGGGTGCGAAGGTGGTCAGGATTGGACTCATCGCCGCTTCCGGCGAGGAGAGTCTGGGCCAATTCCGTGCTGATCCATGCGCCAGGGAGGGCTTGGTCAGGGGCGAGCTGCCCATACAATGCGCTGGGCCTTCCCGTGGCGCCGCGGCGAGTTTCATAGGGGCTGATAATCGGCCCTGTTGAGGTCAAATAGGCCAAGGCTCCTCGATCTCGTGCGAAGCGGACCTTGTCGGCGTGGCTGACGGGGCTTGGGTAGTGATCCGGTTTGCCACGCAGGAAGAGCACGATGCAGTTCTTCACATCGACGCCGGCGTAATCGTCGATGCCTTGAGCGGGATCGACAATCCCGTAACCGACGAAGACGACCTGACCCAGGAGATCGGCAGAGGGGGAGTCAAAGACCGGGAGGTAGTCTCTACCCAACTGCGCTGTGACCAACTGGTCCGCTGCGCCGGTGCGAACGACCGGGTCGGGTTCGATGAGTGGCGTCGAGACCATCGA
>JAABQN010000095.1 GCA_011391455.1 Nitrospiraceae bacterium | reverse complement strand
GAGAGCTACGCCGTTGACCTCTGTGAAGACGGTGCGAAGGGCCTTGAGATGGCGCTCCACACTAACTACGACTTGCTGATCGTCGACTTGATGCTGCCGTCATTGTCCGGGCTGGAAATTCTCAAGGGTGTCCGCCAGGCCAAGATACAAACCCCCATTCTTATTCTGACCGCCCAATCGCAGGTCGATCAGCGGGTTAAGGGCCTTGACGCAGGAGCCGACGATTACCTTACCAAGCCCTTCGCCATCGACGAGCTGCTGGCCCGCATTCGCGCGCTGCTCCGCCGCGGGTCCACAGAGAGCCCCGGCGTGCTCCAGATCGACGATCTGGCATTGAACCCGGCCACGCGTGAAGTGACCAGAGGCGGTCAGCGGATAGACCTCACCTTAAAGGAATATGCCCTGCTCGAATATCTGATGCGCCATACGGGACGTGTGTTGACCCGTCCTATGATTTCAGAACATGTGTGGAACCAGGATTTTGATACGTTCACGAATGTCATCGATGTCTACGTGAACTATCTCCGCAACAAGATCGACCGGGGCCACTCAAAGAAACTGATTCACACGATTCGCGGAAGCGGATATATGCTGAAGGTCGACTGATGCCGCTTCGTGTCAGGCTCACTCTCTGGTACGGCACAGCTCTCGCACTCATCCTCATCATCTTTTCAACCATCCTGTACCTGGTGACGGCTCGAAGTCTCCGCGATGCGGTCGATGAATCGCTGGAAGAAACCGCGGCGGCGGCCGTTCGGTCGCTGGAAGAACGTGGGTTCCTCCCTCTGATCGACGAAGACGAACTCATGTCGCAGTTCCCCGAACTGGCGCGTATCGATAAGTTTTTCCAGATATTCAGTCCTTCCGGCACCATCACTATTCGTTCGCCGAACGTGAAACAACAGGAGATGCCCCTGAGTCGTCAGGCCCTGGAAGTTGCCTACTCAGGCCGTTCGCTCCTCGAATTCGCAAAATACCCCAAGGAACCGGCGTTACGCCTCATTTCGGTTCCCATTATCTATCGGGGCAACCTGCTCTATATCATCCAGGTCGGCACCTCGATGGATTCCGTCGAAGAGACCCTGAACCGTCTCCTGTTAGTACTGCTGGTCAGTATACCCATCGCGCTGGCCGTATCGCTTGCCGGAGGCTGGTTCATGGCCGGACGAGCCCTTCGCCCGGTCGATACGATCACGCTGGCCGCTCAACGCATTGCCGGAGGCGATCTCACACAGCGACTGACGGTTCCGGCCTCGGCCGACGAAATCGGCCGTCTGACCAATACGTTCAATGCCATGATCGACCGGCTTGAAACCTCCTTTCGGCAGATCCGCCAGTTCAGCAGCGATGCCTCGCACGAACTGCGCACGCCGTTGACGGTCATGAAAGGGGAAACCGAACTCGCGCTCCGGCGCCCTCGCGAAACCGACGACTACAAAGTCGTCCTGGAGAGCAATCTCGAAGAAATCGACCGGATGACGCGCATTGTGGATGAGCTACTTTTTCTCTCCCGGGCCGACATGGGTGAGGTAAAGATGGAGCATCTGCCGGTTCCACTGGATACGCTTGTCGAGGATCTCCACCGGCAGGCCTCGCTGTTAGGGCAGGAACGAGACATCCAGGTTGTGTTGCGAGCCACTGCACCGGCGGTGGTATCGGGAGATGAACTGCGATTGCGTGAACTGTTCTTGAACCTTCTCGATAACGCGGTTAAATATTCTCGCCCCGGAGGCGCAGTCGATATTGCGCTGACGATCGAGCAGACTCACGCGCGGGTGTCCGTAACCGATCACGGTATTGGGATCGCGCAAGAGGATCAGACTCGGATTTTTGACCGGTTCTATCGCACCGATGAGGCGCGGGCCCATACCAAGAAGGGCACGGGCTTAGGATTGGCTATCTGCGCCTGGATTGTCGAATCCCATCGCGGGCGTATCGAGGTCCAGAGCAAGGCCGGCGAAGGCTCGACCTTTACGGTGATGCTGCCTTTGGCGCCTGCATCGGCTAAGCAACCTCTTAGTAGGACGCTAAAAAAGTCGCTCCCAGGAGCCGTGAAACGTTAGCTGTAGGATGGCCTGCACGCCTAGGACAACAGGCGTAGATCCCGCCGGATGCTCAAAAAGTTCACGGTTCTCACCCACCCAACCCCGGCGCGCCAAGACGCGCCATTCCGCAGGCAAGGCCGCAGCGAGTGAACATAATCCTCATAAGGGGTGGCTGGGATGATCTCTCACTGCGCCCATCGAGCGAGCACAGTTTTATCGTGCGCGCTCTGGGAGCATGGAGATCGTCCCACCTACCCCATCCCCCTTTTTCAGCATCCGATTAGTCGAATACCACGGTTTTTCTGCCATACACCAACACCCGTCGTTCAACATGGCGGCGCACGGCGCGGGCCAGCACAATCTCCTCCAGATCCCGACCTTTCCTTACCAGATCATCGACCGTATCCCGGTGGCCCACGCGCATGACGTCCTGCTCGATGATCGGACCTTCATCCAGGTCTTCCGTAGCATAGTGCGCGGTCGCTCCGATGATCTTCACGCCCCGGTCATAGGCCTGCCGATAGGGATTGGCGCCGATGAAAGCCGGCAGGAAGGAGTGGTGGATGTTGATGACGGGACAGCCGACCTGTGACAGAAAGGTGCCGCTAAGGATTTGCATGTATCGAGTCATGACCACGAGCTCGACATGATGGTCCTTCAGCAGGGAGAGCACTTGCTGTTCCTGCTGTGGCTTGGTCTCCTTGGTTACGGGACAGACGGAGAAGGGAATCTTGAACAGTTCGGCCCAGACGGCGCAGGTATCGTGATTGGAAACGATCACCGGAATATCGATGTGTAACTCGTCGCGTTTGTGACGTTGGAGCAGATCCGCCAAACAGTGATCCTGTTTCGAGACCAACATGGCGACCCTTGTTCGGCGACTTGTAGGGCGAACCTCATAGCGCATCTCGAAGGTCTTTGCGACCGGGGCGAAGGCGGCGCCGATCTCATCGGGTGGAATCTGCAAACCTTCGGCGGCAAACTCCATGCGCATGAGAAACTCGTTCGTCTCTTCATCTGTATGGTGATCCGAGTCGAGAATGTTTCCGCCAAAGTCGTGAATGAAGCCGGAGACCCGGGCCACAATACCCCTGCGATCCTTGCAGTGAATCAGGAGGACGACCGATTCTTTGTGATGTGTCATCGTGGGCCTATCTTTCTGATGAGAGTGGTTAGTTCAAGTGTAGCAGGCGAGCAACGATTCCGGCGGGAAATGAACTAGGGGACTGAGGAAATATTGTTGTGGTATGCAGGAACCTCTCATGGCCTACAGGTCATGATCAGCAGAGGAAAGTCCCGCAGGGTGCTCAAAAAGGCTGTCCAGCAAGGCCGCAGCGAGCTATTACTTTATAAGGGGTGGGTGGGATGATCCCAACTGCGCGCAACATTCCACCCGCCTACCCACTGGCACGCCGAGACGTGCCAGTTGCCCATGCGAGGGCCTTCTGATCCCCCAACTTCCCCAGAGGGAGCAGGCAGATTGTTCTTCACTGCGCGCATCGAGCGACCACTGCTTTATCGTGGGGGCTCTGCGAGCAAGAAGAACGGTCTGCCTACTCCCTTGCATCCTTCTGAGGCCGCGCGTTGCGCGAGCAAGGGGATCGTCCCAGCTACCCCTTCCCCTCTTTTTCAGCACCCTGCTAAGCAACGATGTGGCCCACAAGATCGTACAGGGCTGCATCGGTGATCTCGACCTTGACGAGTTCCCCCGCTGTGGCTGACCCATCATTGATATACACGACGCCGTCGATCTCCGGAGCCAGCCCTTCATGGCGTCCCTCAAGCAGTAACTCTGTCTCTTCGGAGACCCCTTCGACCAAGACTTCCATCACTGAGCCGATACGGGCCTTGCCTCGTGCCGCCGCAATCGCTTCTTGCGCAGCTAAGATTTCATTCCGTCGTTCGTCCATGACCGATCGCTCGACTTTGTCGTCAAGTCCGACAGCCGGGGTGTCTTCCTCGTCCGAATACAAAAACACCGCCACCCGATCGAACTCAGCCTCTTCCACGTAGCCTCTCAGCTCATCGAACGCTTCTTCCGTCTCTCCTGGAAATCCCACGATGAAGGCCGTGCGAAACGTGACACCGGGAATGCGCGTCCTGATCCGATCGACCAGGGAAGTAATGGCGGCGCGATCGCCCAGCCGGTGCATCCGCTTGAGCATCCGATCGTTGATATGTTGCAGCGGCATGTCGATATACTTAGTGATTTTTTCTTCGCCTGCATAGAGATCCAACAACTCATCCGATACTTGCTGCGGATAGAGATAGAAGGGCCTGATCCAGCGCAAGTCTTTCACCTTCACCAGCTCGCGAAGCAGCGTGACGAGGCCGTGGCGCACGCCAAGATCGACGCCATAATTCACTGTATCCTGGGAAATGAGGTTGATCTCTTTCACGCCTTCCGCTGCAAGGCGCGTGGCCTCGGCTACGATCGATTCCACCGGGCGGCTTCGTTGCTTGCCTCGCATCAGGGGGATCGCGCAGAAGGCGCAATTGCGGTTACAACCTTCGGCAATCTTGACGTAGGCGCTATGGGCCTTTCCGAGGCGGAGACGTGGCGCGTCTGCGTCGTACAGATAGGGGGGCTCGCTGATCCAGAGCCGTTGCTGCCGCTTCTTCGGCGCCAGCAGATCCCGGCAAATCTCCGCGATTTTCCCGAACTCGCCGGTCCCCACCACGCCGTCGAGTTCCGGCAATTGCTTGAGGAGGTCCCCTTGATACCGTTGCGCCAGACAGCCGGCGGCAATCAGCACTCGACAGGACCCTGTTTCTTTGAGTTTGCCGTGCGCAATGATCGTATCGATCGACTCCTGTTTGGCCTCTTCGATGAAACCACAAGTATTGATGATGACCACTTCGGCCTTCTTCGGGTCATCAGTCAAGGCAAACCCATCCGCCACCAACGTGCCCAACATGACTTCGGAGTCGACCTGATTTTTTGAACAACCCAGATTGACGAACCCGATAGTGGTCTTCTTGCTGTTTGGGCGAGTAGGGGTGATCAATCGTGAAGGCATATGCGGCAGTCTACGGGACGGCTCAAAAGCCTGTCAATCAACAGCTCCCTGACTGCGCGTGTCCACCGAGCACAGTCTGACCCTGTGCATTGACCAAGAATTCTCCCCGTACCTCAATCGCAAGGCACGTCTCCATGGAGCCCCCAATGCGCGCATCGAGCGACCGTCTCCATCATATTGATCCTTCCAAGCTCGCTTGCATTCCCCTCTCTGGGAAGGACACTCATGTTGGTCTACGTGCGGCCGTCGAACGAGGCCCTTCTCAGGGCGCGCGTTCCGGGAGCACAGGACCAACGTGGGTGTCCTTCCCATCCTTTTTATCGTGGGGGCTCTGCGAGCAAGGGGATTCATGGGGATGTGTCTTGCCTCCTCTCACCTCTTATGGCATCATGCCCCACTTTGGGGACAGGGATGGCACATTTGCTTGAATATGTCGGTTCCTTACATATTTTTCTTGGACCATACCGAGGGAATCCAATTTCCTTGTATTTGAAGCGGTTAGAGACCGGGTGCCAGATCGGCCCAAAGGCCTATCCGTGGAATGACGTCGTCGGCAGTGGTGAGACGCCGAATAAGGCGGCTGCGGACTTCGAAGAGAAATGGAAAGCCAAGGGTCTCGCTGCAGATATGTATTCCGGTCCCTCGTGGGAAGGAGGCATCAAGCCGGAGAGACCTGCTCCTCCTAAGCCGCCCGCAGTTCCAAAACCGGTGGTACCCGCTGCTGCATTAGCACTTGACGGTCAGCCTGTCGCACCTGCAACCTCTCCATCTACTCCTGCCGATAGCACACCAGCTCCTGACTCAGCCTTGGTAGCTCAGCCGGCAGACAAATCCAGCTAATTCACTCTTTATAGTAGGCTGCTAGGACAAGCCCAGTCTATCTGGTCTGTCTGGTTTCTCTGGTCTATCTGGTTAGTTTCTCAACCAAACACACGAGACAGACCGAATAGACCAGACAGACTAGACAGACCAGATGGACCAAATGAACATGACTGGCTGCTACAGCGAACGTTTTGGAAGATGGCCGTCAGTGGGAGGCCCGGCCAGTTTGCTGTGCTTCAGACCGTATCCCACGTAGACCGCGATGCCGATGGCAGTCCAGACGGCGAATCTGATCCAGGTTACCCATGGGAGAAAGCTCATGAGGCCGAGGCATGCCAACATGCCTAGGATGGGGACGAGCGGCATGAAGGGAAGCCGGAATGGGCGGGGCTGGTTGGGTTTTGTGTAGCGTAGGACTACGACACCGATACAGACCAGGACAAAAGCAAAGAGAGTGCCGATGTTGGTCATGTCCGCCGCATCACCGATGGGAATCAGGGCAGCAAGCGTGGCCACGGCAATTCCGGTGAGAATAGTGGCATAGTGAGGCGTGCCATAGCGCGGATGCACGGTTGAGAGCCAGGGACTCAAGAGGTGATCGCGCGACATGGCAAAGAATACCCGGATCTGACCCAGCATCATCACGACAAGCACGCTGGTAATGCCGGCCACAGCCCCGATCGCCACAATCGCTGCTCCCCACTTGAAACCCACCTTACTCAGGGCATCGGCCACCGGCGCGTGGATATCGATCTGCGTCACGGGGACCAAGCCGGTCAGGACCGCGGCCACGATAATGTAGAGAACCGTGCAGATGCTGAGTGAAGCAATGATCCCGATCGGCAAGTCCCGCTGAGGGTTCTTGGCTTCTTCTGCGGTGGTTGAGATCGCGTCGAATCCAATATAGGCAAAGAATACGATCGCCGCTGCGGCGCCGACGCCGGCGAATCCCTGCGGCATGAAGGGTGTCCAGTTGTCGCTATTCACGGCCGGCGTTCCCACGGCGATGAAAAAGAGGATGACGGCGAGCTTCAAGCACACAATGATGCCGGTTGCGCGGGCGCTTTCTTTAATCCCGATCACAAGAATCACGGTGACGAGCAGCACGATAATCGCGGCAGGGAAGTTCGCCACGCCTCCGTCCGGTCCTCCGGGTGGATGTGTGGCCCAGTGTGGTAATTCAATCCCCGCCAGCCTGAGCAGATTGTTGAAATAGCCGGACCATCCGATAGCGACGGCGACACAGGCCACACCGTATTCGAGAATGAGGTTCCAGCCTGTAATCCAGGCCAGGAATTCTCCCAGCGTGGCGTACGAGTAGGTATAGGCGGAGCCAGCGGCGGGAATCATGGTAGAAAACTCTGCATAGCAGAGCGCTGCAAAGGCGCAGGTCAAGCCGGAGAGCACAAAGGACAGGATGATACCGGGCCCTGCCCCTGGCCGGTTGGCATCGCCGACGATGGCGGTGCCGATCAAGACGAAGATGCCGGTGCCGATGATCGCGCCAATGCCGAGCGCGGTCAGATCCCAGGCAGTGAGGGTTCTTTTTAAACGATGATCGGGATGGTCTGCGTCCGCGAGGATCTGTTCAATGGACTTGGTTCGAAAGAGTCGGCTGATCACCGGATCTCCTCAGGCTGAGTGGAGGGCCAATGGCGTAATGCGATCAAGGAGCTTCTGTTCCCTATGGGGCCAAGTATAGCAGGCTCTTCATAGGACAGCGCTTGGGACGGGTGGGACGCGTTGATCTGGTTCATCCGGTTTGTTTTGTTCACCTGGTTAGTCTCGTTCAACCAAACAAACCAGATAGAGCAAATAAACAAGAGAGACCATTCGGGTCACGCGCCACGGTCTGTCGCGCGGGCGGCGCG
>JAABQN010000094.1 GCA_011391455.1 Nitrospiraceae bacterium | reverse complement strand
CTATCATGTTCTGGTAGCAGGATCTTGAAATGGCACTTATCGGTTGGCATACTCACCCTGTCGGCTATTCACACAAGGAATCGGATATGCCGAGGAAACATGCAACGACGGTGTCTCTGTCCCTCCTACTGACATTCCCTGGCCTCATTGCAATGGGAGCAACCACCTTCGCACAGGCAGAAGGCGAGACCCTTGCTTTTGCCGTGGTAAGTGAGGCGCCAAAAGACAAGGCGCAGGTAACGGCGAAGGTCTCGATCAATGACGCAGTGTCAGATATGAAGCTCCTCGCATCGGAGACGATCCTGAATAATCTGATATGGAAAAAGCTCGAAATCTGTCACGCGATGAGGCTTGAAGGGTACAAAGCCGCTGAAGGCTTCCAGGTTGTCACGGTGCGCGTGATCGATGCCGGCATGTTGCCGATGTCTCTACAATCTTTTGCCGGGGACTGTTTGATTAAGAAAGCGATCGAGGTAGCACCGTTGAGGGACTAGTACAGTTGATTTGGTTTGTTTGGTTCATTTGGTTATTTGGTTGAACAAGATCGATCAAACCAACTAATCAAACAAGACAAACCAAAGAAACCAAAGAAACCAGTTAGGAGTGTCGGCATTCCGGACAATCGGTAGGTTCTTCAGCTGCCTCACAGTCTTCGGCAGTCAGCGGGAAAAGTTGCTCGCACTGTCTGCAAGGACGAATTTCAAAGTAGGCGATGCCTTTGTCGTCGATTTCGGCAGGCAGGAGCAATTCCCGTGGATCATATCCGATTGCGCCGCCGTCGGAGAATTTGACAATGGCCAGTCGATCGTTAAAGACTTCAAAGCTTCCTTCCTGGCCTTTCCGAGCCAAGACATGCCCGACGACGAACACCGGCTGTCCCTTGCGCTTGGTGCGGAGGTCTCGTAGGGTGTGGTGCGCAGCTGTCGCGCAGGAAAACTGGCCGCTAGAGCTAGTTCCGAACAGTGGTGTTGGCATCATGGACATTCAAGTGAGTACGATGTGACCCATGTATCACAGGGGAAAAAATGGCGCAAGGCATGCACGGCGCTGAACCAAGGAGTTCGAACATGGCAGAAGTAACGATTTACCAGAAACCGACCTGCAGCACCTGCCGTCAGGCCGTACAACTGCTAAAAGAGAGCGGCAAGCCCTTCACGGCTATTAACTACTATGAGAAGCCCTTCACGAAGGCTCAGCTCAAGAATCTTTTAAAAAAAGCAGGGCTCTCACCGAAGGATATTCTGAGAACCAAAGAGGATATCTACAAGGATCTCGGTTTGGCGAAAAAGACCTTGTCGGACGATGAATGGCTGGATCTGATGGTAGCTCATCCGGATCTCATTCAGCGTCCGATTGTCGAAAAGGGCGAGAAGGTAATCCTGGCTAGACCGGCGGAATCTGTGAAGGAGCTGCTGTAGCAGGCTGTTGAAAAAGCCTGCCTGCCAGGTCTAGGTTCCGTATTCGCTGATCGAGGCGGCTTTTCCCGGTCCAGCATGGGAACGCCGTACCGGCACATTCTCTTCGGTCCCACGCTTTACAACGTTCCCTCCTGCTCCTTTGGCTTCATAGAGGGCGCGGTACGCCGACATGATCACCAGCGTCAGTGTCGCGCTGTCGTTCAGTTTTTCTGCTACGCCAATACTCAGGGTGACAGGAAGCGCCTGGTCGCGTGGTCCGGTCTTTTGAGCCGCTCGCTCCTTTTCCCACACTCGTTCTCTTCCTCTGAGAAACAGCGAGACCGCTTCAATCGATTTCCGGATAGTATCCAACGCACTGAGAGCTTCGATAGTCGATTTTCCAGGAAACAGTACGGTGAGTTCTTCTCCAGTCGTACGGAAGATTTGCCCACTTGTGCAGACGGCCAGAACTTTCGGTGCGATCTGTTTTAATATCTGTTCACTAACAGACTTTCCATGGACATTGGCATACTGAGTGAGCTGGTCGATACCGATGACTGCAACGGAAAATCGCTTCCCAAGTTGTCCGATCGCTTCGTCATAGGCCAGGCGACCGGGGATGCCGGTAAGTGTGTCCCGATAGGTTTGCCGATGAAAGGACTGAAGCAATGTGGCGAAGAGAACCAGTCCAGCCGTCATGAAAAAATTTGTCGGATGCCAGCCATAACGGCTCGTATGGTAGGCCACGAAAATGGCCACTAGCGCCCAGATTGCTCCCCCCTCAAGCGCGTCGCGATGAAGGACGAATCGTATGCCGTGCAGCAGCAATGCTGTAGCAAAGGCCACCAACGCCGGTTGCGGAATCGGCGTCCATTCCGTGAACATCAGCGGAATAAATGCTCCGGTAAATAATGATGTCGCCAGATCATGCTGGTCCGGACGGCAGAGCCAGAGCAGCAGAATAGGTTGAACCAAGACGAGCAGGAGGCGCATTAGGCCACGAAATGTCCACAGCGAATCTTCTTTGAGGAGAGAAAAGGCCAACAGGTTGAGCGGGACGAGAAAAGCAGTTATGGCGACAATCGTTTGACCTACGGTTTCCTGATCGGCTTCGATTGTAGGAAGCAAAACCAGGGCTCGATCTGCCAGTGTCAATACAAGCAGGGAGAGGATCATGCGGCTGCTGGCAAGGTACCAACCAAAGATGAGTCCAAACGTGAGGACGATATAGGGCAGGGCGGCGATCGGCTGATGCAACCACATTGGAAGTCCCTGGGGACGAAGAAATCCGATCGCGAGGAGAAGAATCAGCCCTCCAGGGAAGAGAAGCGCGAGGATAGATTTCCAGAGCTGATGTAGCATGGATCTTCCTATGAATAGAGTGGACCGGGGCCCTAGCAGAAATGCCAGATCCATACCAGCCTACCTCTGCGCTATAGAGAGCGATAAAATAACGACCAGGTAAAACCATGGTTTTCGAGGGAGAATCCGGCATTTGTGATCGCTTTGTGAGGGAGGCAGGAGGGCAAGGGCGCCTCAAGGCCATTTGTGAACAGTTAGAGGAGGTTGTCAGACAGGGGACAGAGGGAAATACTCGACGGTTCGTCAGCTCGAAGCATTCGAGGCAGGATTCTGGGTCATCTTCAGGGAACCGGAGGTTCGGTCTACAGTAATGGTGACCGAACCATCTAATACTTGTAAGAGCAGATCCCCGGCCAGCTGTCGTCGCCAGCCGCGGAGGATAGGCACATCAAGAGCCGTTCGATTCTGCTTAGCTTCTACAAGTATTTGCAGGTCGGCACTGGTGGCCACTATGGTGGGAGCAATCCCCTCCTCTGCAGATCGTGCCTTCAGCACAGCTTGCAGCAGTTCGACGATACCCGTCGACTCAGGATCAGGTTTTCGCTCACTAGGAACCTCCGGCCAGGCCGATGGTGGAAGTGCCAGCGCCGAGGTAATGGCGGCTAGCAATTGTGCCCCCTGTCGATCGATCTCGGAGGAATGGACCCCACGGAGTCCACGGAGATCATTGATCGATTTCGGTGGATGGCGTGCGAGCTGGAGGAGCACCTCGTCGCGCATGACACGTCCGCGAGGCACGTTCCGGCGGCGAGCTTCCGCTTCCCGCCAAGCAGCTAACTCACGAAGCACCGCAGCCCCTTTGGGCTTGAGAGTGTCCCACCCTCGAATTCGCTGGTAGCGTTCCTGTGGCTCTCGACTTTTTTCTCCTACCGCCGTTTCGAGGCGTGCAAACTCTTCACTGACCCACTCCAATCGGCCGAGTGCGCGGAGGCGATCCTGTAAATGCGTATGGATCGACAGGAGGAATTCGACATCTTCCAAAGCATAGGCGATTTGGCCATCCGAGAGCGGTCGCGCACTCCAATTGGTAAAGGTATGGGCTTTCGCGAGCCTGGTGCCGAGGAGTCGCTGAACCAAGTTTGCATAGGCAATTTGGGCGCCATACCCGACCATGGCAGCGGCAATCTGGGTATCGAAAAATGGCTTCGGGATCTGCCCTGCATGTATGGCAAAGAGATCGAGATCCTGCCGCCCGGCATGGAAGATTTTTTCGATTTTGGTCTCACAGATGAGTTCCCAGAAGACGTCGAGCGATCCACTGGCCTGCACGGCAGGGAAGTCGATGACTGCAGCGGTGGTGGCGGTGGCGACTTGAATCAGTTCGAGACGCGGAACGAAGGTGTCTTCCCCGACGAATTCCGTATCCACAGCTAGTCGCGGGCTCTGCCGCAATGTGTGGCAGAGGGATTCAAGGGCTTGCTGGTCTGTTACATACGGCAGAGGCAGATTGGGTGTCACGTATATCTCATTCTGTCGGGCGGTAGGTGGCGTCTGGTGATCGGGGAGGTTCGACATTGCTGAGGCTCAAGTACTCCTTTAGGAACTGGTAGGCCTCCAGCATGCGTCTCAATTCCGGTTCGGCGCTGCGATCGCCGTTATTTGAATCGGGGTGGAGTTGCTTGGCCTTGTGGCGAAATGAGGCGGTGACATCGGCGAGCGAACTGCCGAAATCTACGCCCATCGCGGCATAGGCGTCCATTGCGTTGTTGATCCCGCTCGACCCCTGCGACAGATCGCTGCCTCCCCCGCCGGCGGCTTTCAACATATCAGCGAGGCTGATTTTCCTGCGCCGACGCCGTGGACGTTCTCGAATCTCACTGTCAAAATCGTCCCATCGGTCTTCGACAAACTCAAGACGCGACTCCAAGCGCATGGCGCCGGAAAGATCACGGATCTCTAGAATCTCCTCTTCAATCTGGAGCAGCGATTTAATGATTTCCTCCAGCCCCTGTTCAACGCGAAAGAAGCTGTCGACCCGCTCCTGCATCATCGTGTCGACGGCGAGATCCAGACTTTCTTCGGCTTTCGGGCGTAGCGAATCGATCCGTTTTCTCATCCCGATCTGAAACTTGATAAATTTGCCTTGTGTAAACGGCATGTGAACCAGATTTACTCCCAACAGGCTGTAAAAAAACTCTACGTGTGTGGTCTGTCTGGTTCACCTGGTTCTTCTGGTCTATCTGGTTAGTTTCGTTCAACCAAATATACGAAACAGACCAAATAGACCAGACAGACCAGATAGACCAAATGAACAAGAGGCGCGCATTGTAGCATAGCCGGACCCTATGCCAGAAGAGCAGTGGAAACGGCTGAATTCATGGGAAATGACAAGTTAAGAGGATGCGAAGTCGTCGCTGAGTTTGGTGCGGCGGCGCGCTACACCGGTTTCGCGTGCGGCTGCCGCCACGGCTTTTGCTACCCGCGGTACGACGCCCTTGTCGAATACGCTCGGAATAATGTAGTCCGCACTGAGAGCCGCAGGGGGAATGGTCTCTGCCAGGGCCTTGGCCGCAGCCAGTTTCATCGCTTCGTTGATGTCACGGGCTTGCACATCGAGTGCACCTCGAAAAATACCGGGGAATGCGAGTGCATTATTAATTTGATTCGGATAGTCGGATCGTCCGGTGGCAAAGATCCGGCAGTGAGAGGCAGCCAATTCACGAGGGACTTCAGGATCGGGATTGGCCATGGCAAAGACGATGCGATCAGACGCCATCAGGTCCAGGTCTTCCGCTGTAAGGATGTTGCCGACGGATAAACCAATGAAGACATCGGCCCCCTTGAGCGCATCCCGGAGTGTGCCTTGGGGATGATCTGGCGTCATGCAGGGGGCGAGATCCGTTCGGCAAGCCCGCAGCTGCTGACCGTCTCCCCGTAAGACGATCCCTTGAGGTTCGCATCCGACAAGGTGCGAGAGGCCGGCGGCAAGCAACATCCTGCAACAGGCGGTTCCGGCGGCGCCAAGACCATTGACGACCACGCGGATGTCTTCCATTCGTTTCCCGATAACGGTGAGCGCATTCGTCAAAGCGGCAAGGATGACCACGGCCGTGCCATGCTGATCGTCATGCATCACCGGAATATCCAGGGTGCTTTTCAAGCGGCGTTCGATCTCGAAACAGCGCGGCGAACTGATGTCTTCCAAATTGATGGCGCCGAACCCCGGAGCAATGGCTTGAACCGTACGAACAATTTCGTCAGGATCTTGCGTGTTGAGACAGATCGGCCATGCGTCGATTCCCGCAAACTCTTTGAACAGCATGGCCTTGCCTTCCATCACGGGTAATGCGGCTTCCGGGCCAAGATTGCCAAGGCCCAGTACCGCAGACCCATCGGTGACCACGGCGACCGTGTTTCCCTTGCCGGTAAAGGCATAGGCTTTAGTCTTGTCCTTCGCGATCGCTTGCGAAACCCGTCCAACACCAGGCGTATAGACCATCGACAGGAGATTTCTTGTCGTGATGGGAAACTTACTTTGCACGCGAATCTTTCCGCCAAGATGCAAAAGAAAAATTCGGTCGGAGGCCGACAGCACTTTTACATCCGGGAGCGCCCCGATCCTGGCAAGCACTTTCTCTCCATGCGCTTCGCTTTGGACGTCGAAGGTTACGTCCGGCACCATACAGTCGGCCGTTGCAGAGACGATATCCACTGCGCCCAAATTGGCGCCTTCTTCGGCCAGGACGGCTGCCACCTTTGCGAACATGCCTGGCGTATTGGCGAGTTCAAGACGAACGGTCAGTCGGTAGTTTGAATAGGGCCCGATGTCAGTCATGGCTGGTCCTTAGTAACTACGCAGGTAGATAGGTTGAAGGTTTTTAGGGGTTAGGCTTCTTGCGCAACAAGGCTTCCTCTCTGCTTGAAGAGATAAAGGGGTAAGGGGGCAACGGGGTAGAGGGGTAAGAGCCTACTCCGACTATCCCTGTATCCCGCTACCCCCGCATTCGTGCCTCGCGCGATAATTTATAGCCTTCAGCCTACACACCTGAGCAGGTACATCTTTGTAGTAAGACTACCATAAGATAAGTCATGAGCCAGAGTGGTCCAAACCCCAATTCCTGCGCGATAATTTACTTGAGGGAGGCAACTTCTTCACCGCCTCGTTTCGCAACGTGGATTGTCGGGATTGTAATGTCAGGAAACACTCGTCTTGTCTTGGGGGTCTGGCTTCTCCTGGACTTCGGACTGCCCTTCAGTATCGGAGCAGGCGATACCGGTCTTGTGCGTCCGAGAGTTGCACTCACCACCCTGGACGGCCCAGGCAAGGTCGGCCAGGACACCTCCGTGACCATCGGAGCGGACCACCTGGGCCTCATCAGCTACTACGACGCGATCAATGGTAATCTCAAAGTGGCCCACTGCTCCGATCTCTTCTGTGTTTCTGACCACCGCCAGTGAGCAACTGAGCATCATCCCGCGTTATCCATGAACACTTCTGTGGCAATCGCAGATGCCTGACTCAAGCGAGACGGATGATGGTTCGAGGTTCGGTTTGAGGTTTTTGGAACTTCGAATCGTGACTTTCTCACACGTCACGCGAGTCTCGTTTTTTTACATTTATCGCGCACGATCCGCTATTTACGACGAACCGTTATGAATCATACGGGCTCAGTAGTGTCCCAACGTTCGTGTTATCGAGAGACGGAACTCATTAATAGGCTTGTTGTTCGCAGCTTCACAACCTGGTGCCGACTTCAATTACGTACCGAAATGTGTGCATAGTTGAATCAATCACTTATGAAAAACAAATTGCTGTTTTCTTCAACGTTGGGACAGCACTGATACGGGCTATGGACTAAAAGAGAGCGCTATTCATCACAAGATGAACAGTGATACTTGCGGCATAGCCCAAGGCAATCGCCCATATCCATTTCAGGTGGGCAGAGAATGTATAGATTCCCCGTGCCTGGCCCATGAGGGCCACGCCCGCTGCCGACCCAATGGACAACAGCGAACCACCGACGCCGGTTGTCAACGTCACCAACAGCCATTGGCCGAGGCTCATATCCGGGTT
>JAABQN010000093.1 GCA_011391455.1 Nitrospiraceae bacterium | reverse complement strand
CAACGGGAACGTGAAGTAGAAGGCAATGATATGGCTGGCGGTGAAGCTGGTGTCGCGGATGATCACCTGATGCCACGAGGCATCCTGCTCCAAGGTATACGAGCCGGCCCAATAGACGCCGAACACGTAAATGGCGAGCCACATCATCCAATAGAAGTACCGCTTGAGTTCCGTCTTGGGATCGACGTTGGCGACGTTGCGATCCCGCGTGTTCCAAATCCAGCCCAGCGTCGCCGCTGAGAAGATGATGTTGGAGATCACGTTAAAGCGCCAGAGGCCCATCCAGACGTTTTCGAACTCCGGCGTCATGGAGTCCAGTCCGTGGGAATATCCAAAGACGCGTTGAAACACGACCTCAGAGCCCACCGCCGCCAACATGGCAAACCAGCCAATCTTGAGCGGCTTCGAATCGTACCAGAGCGACATGTCGTACCCTCTGTCGCTCCCTCCGAACGTTGTACTCGCCATACCCTGACCTCCTTGTTTAAGTATTGAGACCCGGTGAAACTGAATGCGACCCACCGCTTATTCCGGAGAGAAACTCTCCGGCGAAACATTGCCGCCGTTTATCAGCGTGGCGGGGAGATTAGCGGATACAGTTTCTCGATGTCAAGCAGAATATCTAGAGAAGGAACTTGTTTCCGTCTGCAAAATACGTGCAAAGATTTATGCACTTAGCTCCAGTTATCCTGGCTATGTTTAGCCGATATCTATGGCCAACCTGGAGAAGGGGGCTGGCTCAACCGAGACGGCTTGCGCCACAAGTCTGTAGAACAGCTTCCAGCGGTATCTTGACGTTCGATGGTTGAACCGAGACGTGAACTCGTCGAGATAGAAGTCCAGTTGCTCGCGGGATAGCGCACCCTGATGGGCACCTGATAGCCAGCGTGTGAATAAGGAGGCCACCCGATGCACACGGGGCAGCAGAATCGGCACTGACTTGTTGCCGGCGTTAATCACACGTGGTCGGTGCTTGAAGCCCTCTTGCGACAACCCGTCATAGGCCTCCCATCCGTCCGTGATGACCACGGAACCTGGCTTAACTGCTTGTTTTACAAAGGCCACAAGCGGATTTGCGGAGGCGGTAGGAATTCGGCGCAGATGGACGCGTCCTATCCCTTTCCCATCGATCTGCGCAGCGATCGCCACCAGAATCTTATTCCCCAGGTGTCGACGGCTTCCTCCCGCTTCGCTGCCCCCTATATATGTTTTGTTTACTTCCACCTGGCCCCCCAGCTGGTCTCTTCCAGGCCGCACCATCGCGCGCCGCAGCTTTTGCAGCCACAGCCACGCTGTCCTGTAACTGCCAAGGCCCAGTAGGCGCTGTAGCCCCAAGGCGCTGAGTTTATGCTGCTGATCGGTCATCCACCATATGGCTCGAAACAAGTCCTGCAAGGGGAGGCGGGTTCGATGAAAAATTGTCCCCGCCGTGACCGAGGCTTGGTATCCACACCCGCGGCACATCATGAGGCGCCGTGTGGTTGTCCAACTTCCGCTGGTTTTACACTGGGGGCAACAGAATCCGGTCGGCCACCGCAACCGAGCCAGGTAGGCTCGGCAGGCGCCTTCTGTAGCGAAGCGTTGTTCGAACTCGGCGAAGGTCCGCATTGTGTAGTCCTCCACGTATGATTCCGTTATGCCCGGGGCGTACTGGAGTCAAGTGCATAGCGTTGTAGAACAAATATACAAGAAGGTAGTGGATGTCAAGTTTCTAGGGGATTCTCTCCCTAATCAGGCGACAACTAAATTGACAGATACTTGACGATTGCCGCGATGGGTCAGGTTCAGTGCACATGGTCGTCCGGCGGCGGACGGAGTTCTTTTTCCCGGTTGAGTTGTTCGACTTGCCGCATCAGCTCGCCGATGTCTGTCCACCCTGTCCCATCCACCGCAGGGATCCAGCGCGCCCGCAAATAGCCATAACGGTCAATCAAGAACTCCATGTGTTTCGGTATTGTCCCCTCGCCGGCCAAATCAGGATTACTGAGGGTTCTACGGAACAGGCTGTAGCTGCGCGTGATTTCCGATGCCCCCTGCGTCGCAATCGGGAAAGTCATGCCTGCCGTTATTCCTGCGAGATCTTGCGGGTTGAGATCATTCACCGGCACCGCCAGCACCGCGACATTACCGTCGCGCAGGGTGGCGTAGGCCTGCCGTAACAGATCGAGTCGCGCGCGCGACTCAGGCCACGAAAACAGAACCAACAGGACCGCTTTCTGCCGACGGAAGTCCTTTAAGGTGCCGCTCGAATCGTCATGCGCGGAATAGGAGAAGTTCTGCGGGGCCATATAGGGCTGATTGGGGGCGACGTAGGGGTTGATGAGGCGCGCCTGATAGCCGCGGGATGTGGCATGGAGAAAGTTTACGACATCCCAGCGATCCTCTTCCGAGAGCTTGTCGGCAAACGCCGGCATACCGGTACCGGGAATACCGTGGGTCAGCCAGTGAAAAAAATCGCCGGCGGTATGTTTGGCTGTGTGCGGCTCCGTAAGCAGATCTACCGGTGGTATAGGGAAGGTCTTGGCCAGAATGCCATTGCCCTTGGCTTGGGGTCCGTGGCAGAGCACGCAATTTGCCGCAAATATGGTCGCACCGTTGGCAACGGAAATGGCATCGAACGGGACCGGCGTCTTGCGGTAGGTTTCTGGAAAGGCCTGAGTGGCAAGGGGAGGCAGCGCCGCAACCAGCGCACAGGCCACGAGCAGGGCTGGGATGGCAATGCGCCACTTCGTCTCCCAGTGTTTGGCTCGACCGATGGCAATCGCTCCAACTGCCAGGATAAGCAACGCGATTCCTATCCCTGCGCCGATCATCATGCCCAACCCGCCCCAGGTGGCGTCGATGGAGAAGCGGAATGGATAGGGCCAGTCTTCAATGACAGCATGTTTCGCCGGCACGGCGTTGGCCAGTATTGTCGCGACCAGCACCATCGCCAACGCGATCATGAATTCGACGGTGACCCACTTTCGAAGTCCTCGTCTGCCGGCTGCAGCCACTTCCGCGTTCTGGTCGAGTGACGGAATCCAGATGTGGCGCGCGCACGCGGCAAGCACGAGAATCACCGCAAGCAGTGCAAGCTTTGTATTGAGAAACCAGCCCCAGCTCGTCGCGGCCAGTGCGGCATAGCTCGTGTCCACCATGTCATTCGCAACGATGACGCCGGTGGCTACGACAGCGACCATCACAGGCAGCGCTATGGCTGAGAAACGCTTTAGGGTTTGGATGTCGAACCGATCCACTTCCTCGTGTGATCGTTTCCCGGTGGTGGTGAACATTATTGAGAGAACGGCCGGAAGACCTCCTAGCCAGACGCTCGCCAAAACGATATGCAGCGCATAGGGCAGCACCGATATCACGGACAGTTCTCCGGCTGCGGAATGGCTTGCGAGCGATCCTGCAGCCAGCGTGAGCGCGGCAACGGTCGCGCACAGCATATACCGCCAGCGCGCCCAAGGTGAGAAACGAATGTAGAGAGCCGCTCCGAACACGAGAAGCGCAAGGGCCGCACGCACTGTCCAAATGAGTCCTATGCGGGTTTTTTGTAAGAGTTCCAGCCAGGCTCCCGGGCGCCAAGCATTTTCAGCCGCTCCCGTGGCCTGCGCGGTCGTCGTGGCCAGCAAGCCCAGTAACCCCAGCAGAAGCGTGACCGAAAGCCACGGTAACACCCGCGCCAGGCGGGCCAGCCATGGGGTGTCGAGAGTCGTTTTCGAGCGCACGGCAATCGCAAGAAAAACGCAGCTGCCGATCAGGATCATGTTGGACGCAAGCTGCAGCCAGCGGAGCAGCGCGCCGATGATCTCGATCATTTCTGTTGCACTTTGCCCTTTACAGTGAAGTCGAAGGACGACTCCACCACGTGACCGTCTACCGACAGGACTCGAAACTTCACTGAATACTTTCCGGGCATCAACTCCGGCAGCGGCAGGACGATAGACTTTGAGTCATCCGGTGCAAGCTTGGGCTTGATCTCGGTGACGGGATGCTTCTCGGCGTCGAGCACAATAAGCGACGCGTACTCGCCTTCGAGTTCCTCGTTGAACCAGAGTTTTACTTGTGTTGGTGTTTTGGCGAGAACAGCCCGGCGCGGCGGCTCTGCCTTGATCAGCATTGAATGTGCCAGTGCCGGGCCGGCATGCAGGCACAGTATCATCGCCATTACCGCGCCTACCGCGACGAGCTTGAGAGCGTAAGCTGTCCGTGATTCCATCGGAGCTCCTTTTTAGTCCCGACTGCTGCTACGAAACGGTGCTAAGCGAAGATTTTCGACGTCCGCGCAGGAAAAAGAAGATCGCCGCTCCAACGGCAATCACCGCGAGCGGGATTATGATCATGATGTAGTGCATGAAGTGCGAAACCACTCCCGATTCTCCTACCGAAATCGGGAATCGCGCGACCTGTTCCTCTTTGCCGCCAACGGTGACGATACCGATGAATTTGCCGGGCTGGTTGAAGCTATGTTCGAAATTGATGAACCCCCCCGTGTAGACTTTGGCCGGTAGGTGAACGATTGTGATGGCCTGAAGATCCTGTTCCGAACCCGTATCCTTGATGACCCTGACCTCGACGGGTAGCGAGCGGAGTTCCCCCTCGATAAAGTCGAGCACCACTACCGTGCGGCCGGTCGACGGAATATCCCCGCAGAGCTCCTGCCGATCTGAGATGTCAGGCTGATATTCGGTAAGGTGCATGCCGTAGGGTCCGAATTTGAGTATGCAGAAGTTTTTGTCCAATTCGTGAAAGTGCTGGGCCTGAGCGGAGAGTGGGCTTCCGAGTGCCAGCATCAAGAAACACACACAGACCAATTTTAGAAATTGCAAAGACATCGCCAGTTTCCTCATCATTCTATCTGTCCTAGACAACTCAATTTCCTCATTGAGCCAGAGTTGCGCCCACGCTTTGGACCGGAGGGCTGTCCGTCTACGAAACGGGACTGCTCGACGTTTTCCCACGCCCGCGCATGGCAAAGAAAATTACCCCGACAACAGCAACTCCTGCGAGCGCAATCAAAAAGTAAGTGGGGGGTAACCAAATCTTCGTTTCCCCTACCGAGAACGGGAATCGCGATACATGCTTATCACCAACGGTAACCAGGCCAACGAATTTGCCGGGTTGTTCGAAGTTATGTTCGAAATTAACCGAGCCAGCGGGGTAGACCTTGGGCGGCAGGTGCAGGACCGTGATGGCCTGAAGATCCTGCTCCGAGCCTGTATCCTTGATGATCCGAACTTCGGTAGGCAACGGGCGGAGCGCATCCTCCATATAATCAAGCACGACAACCGTGCGGCCGGTCGCCGGAATATCTTCGCAGAATTCCTTATTGCGTGTGTTGTCGGGCTGATAGCCGGTAAAGTGCATGTTGTAGGGGCCGATCGTGAGCCTGCACATGTCTTCTGCCAGTGCCAGTCCTCCATGTGCCTGGGCCTGCGTGGAGAAGAATGGTGTCCCGATTGCCAGCATCAAGGCGCACAAGCCGATAGGCCTCAACCATTGCACAACCATTGTCAGTATCCTCCCTCTCGAATGTTGAATCATGTGCTCGCGGGCCGGAGCGCCCGGTTTCCTAGGAACGGCGGACTGCCCACCAATTCCGTAGCCATTTCGATCGTATGAGTATATATCCAATCAATGCAACTACCAGCACTGCTATCGCCGGTACGGTCATGGCACGCAGAAGCTTCTGGTAATCGATCATGTGTACCCGCAATAGATATTGGGGGCGCCGCATTAGATTCTGTTTCTCCGCCGCAATGGTGACCGTATAGAGACCCTCGGTCAGACGGACTTCGCCCCGGAGTACTCCATCCGGGTGGGTGCTCGGACGAATATCTGCCACGATCTGATCTTCAGACTCATTGGAGCCGTTCCCCTTCATCACCCGCATTCCGACCAACTCGTTGCGCAAGGCCGGATCTACGAGGTCTACGACGAGAAAGGTGTCGCCTTCCTTGGGAATGTCCGTGCAGTACTGATCTCTCAGCTCGTATTGCGGCTGATAGGCGCTGAAATGGATCACGCGCTCGCCTACCCGGCGCAAGCAGGGGTCGTCTTCTCCGCTCACTGAGCCATGTGCCGCGGCGTCGCCGGGGTGGTACAGTGCGGCAACAAGAATGAGCACTGTAGCCGCTGCCCGTGTCACTTGCCTTATCATAGTATGCCGGACCCTCCTGTTTTGGACCTTACAGCGCCCCGCTGTTTTGTGCGGCTATGCGATCACATTGCGTAATGACGTGAATAGCGACATGCGTATTAGGCGAAGCACCATGATGCCACTAAGACAGGGCAAGATTCTAGCCCCCTCCCCCCCGTGCAAGGCAAGCGACCCCCCCCGAATATGTTTTCTACCCCAGCCATCTTTGACTTGCCAGTATCGGATGGGCGACAATTGCGAAGCCAACCGGTGGCCTTTTCACGAGTCCCCAAGGTGATACAGTGACATCGACCTTGCGGCTGGTTTACGGCATCAGCGGCAGTTGCAACTTTGGGGATGTCAGACGGTGCCGGTAACAGGCTCACGAACAGCACAACTCATGAAGACTCGACGCTGCCGTGCTATTTTTCCTTCGACCTCAGAGGGGTTTCTCCAAATATGTTCCAAACCGTTGCACTGAGTGGTAGTCGCGGGGAACGACAGTTGTTCTCCGACGTCAGCGTGACGGTCAAGCCTGGAACTCTACTGGCTGTGGTTGGCGAGAACGGCAGCGGAAAAACCAGCTTTCTCCGTATGCTATGCGGTCTGTTGTCTCCGGATGGAGGCACAATCCTCTGGCAGGGGAAAGACATCCGCCGGCTCAAGGAACTCTATAGCGCACAGCTGACCTATGTCGGGCATCTCAACGGAATCAAGGATGAGCTAACCCCGGTCGAAAACCTTACGGTCTCCGCCTGCCTCGCCGGCGATGAAAGTTCCGGCGCAATCGTGCAACAAGCATTGGAGGCCGTCGGCCTCGTACGACCGGTTCATCGCTTACCGACGAGGGTGCTATCGCAAGGACAAAAGCGTCGTGTGTCACTGGCGCGTCTCTGGCTTTCTACCCGTCCGTTATGGCTCTTGGATGAGCCATTCGCGTCACTCGATGCTGCGGCCACAAGCTATTTGACCCAGCGCCTGCATGCGCATCTGAATAATGGCGGCATGGTGGTCGTCGCCACGCACCAGGAGATTGCT
This sequence comes from Nitrospiraceae bacterium, assembly GCA_011391455.1. Classification (GTDB taxonomy): domain Bacteria; phylum Nitrospirota; class Nitrospiria; order Nitrospirales; family Nitrospiraceae; genus Palsa-1315. Next base: position 640 of record JAABQN010000093.1, on the reverse strand, counting down.
ATCCCGGCTGATGCTATCCAGCATTTGAGGCTGACTCGATGAGCCAGCCCAGCATGAGTGAGGCGTTGCGAGGGGTCGTCCGGCGGGATCTGCTGCTGGCCATGCGGCATCGTTCGGATGTGGCGATGTCGGTTTTCTTCGTCGTCATCGTCGCGAGCCTCTTTCCGTTAGGGGTCGGGCCGGAGTCGGCGGTTCTGAGGGTGATCGCCTCCGGCGTACTCTGGGTCACGGCCCTGCTAGCCTGTCTGTTATCACTTGGGCGTCTCTTTACAGCCGATTATCTTGATGGTGTATTGGAACAGACGCTGTTGATCCCTCAGCCTTTGGCGGTGCTGGTTGTCGGCAAGGTGTTCTCTCACTGGGTGATCTCGGGCCTGCCGGTGGTCCTGCTCTCGCCTCTTCTCGGCTTGCAGTTCGGCCTGAGCGGGGACTCGTTGTGGGTGCTCACGTTATCGCTCTTGCTTGGTACGCCGACGTTGAGTATGATTGGAGCGGTGGGTGCTGCGTTAACTCTTGGGTTGCGCGGGAGTGGCTTGCTGGTTGCACTGCTCGTGCTTCCCCTTTTTATTCCGGTGCTGATCTTTGGGGCCGGCGCCGTGACGAATAGTTTGGCCGGAATCGGCAGCGAAGCAAATCTGTC
>JAABQN010000092.1 GCA_011391455.1 Nitrospiraceae bacterium | reverse complement strand
CGGAGACGTAACGGTAGGGCAATCCATTAAAGTCGATATTTTCAAAAAGGGTGACTGGGTGGATGTCATCGGTATTTCGAAGGGTAAGGGATTTCAGGGGGTAGTGAAGCGGCATCATTATGCCGGTGGCCCTGAGTCTCACGGGTCCATGTTCCATCGTCATCCCGGTTCGATGGGCGCAAGCTCCTATCCTTCTCGTGTCTGGAAAGGGAAGACGTTACCCGGGCACATGGGAGCGAAGCGGATTACGGCCCAGCGATTGAAAGTGATTGAATCCAGACCTGATGAAAACTTGTTGTTCGTTCGCGGGGCCATCCCTGGTGCGGCAAACGGACTGATCATGGTAAGAAAGTCGAAGAAGGGGTAGGGCATGCCCACGGTTGACGTCGTTGATTTGAAGAAACAGAAAGTCGGGTCCGTCGAACTTCCCGAAGAAGTGTTCGGCTGTAAGACCCATACTGCGTTAGTCCATGAAGCGGTGGTGATGCAGCGTGCTTGCGAGCGTCAGGGGACGGCGTCAACATTACGGCGTGGAGAAGTCGCCGGGTCCGGGAAGAAGCCATGGAAGCAAAAGCATACCGGGCGGGCGCGGGCAGGGTCGATCCGTTCTCCTGTATGGCGTCATGGCGGGTCGGTCTTTGGGCCGAAGCCGCGTGATTACTCCTACAGCATGCCGAAGAAGAAGTACCGTGCAGCGTTGCAAAGCGCGCTGTCGACAAAGTTAGCAGATGGGCAAGTGGTGATTGTGTCGAATCTGTCATTGGATCAACCGAAGACGAAACTGTTGGCTCAAGTGCTGACAAATTTCGGTGCCGGGGCTTATGCCTTGATTGTGGCAGGCGCCGGGCATGCCGGGTTGGCTCAAGCTGCAGGTAACCTTCCGAATGTCTGTGTGGTGGGGCCTGAAGGGTTGAATGTCTACGATATTGTTCGAGCAGAATTGATCCTGATTCCCGAGCGTGAGTTACCGCGGGTGAAAGAGGTCTGGTCATGAAGACGGGTCTCCATAGCATTCTCTTGCAGCCATTGCTGACTGAAAAGATCACCGCGATGCGTGAAAACAACAACACGGTGGGTTTTCTGGTTCATCCGGATGCGAATCGTCTCCAGATTAAGCAAGCGGTCGAAACGCTCTTGAAGGTCAAGGTCGAGCGGGTGAACGTGATTAACGTTCTTGGGAAGGTCAAGCGTTTGGGGCGTTTCTCCGGTAAGCGATCAGATTGGAAAAAGGCTTTTGTGAAGCTTAAGCAGGGCGAAAAGTTGGAGCTCTACGAAAGCGCATAGTTGGGTTTGCTCCGGGTTGATCTCGGGGCGCTGGAAGGACGACTGTAGTTATGGGAATCAGAGTATACAAGCCAAGAACGCCTGGACGTCGCGGGATGACCGCGGTGACAACCGAAGAACTGTCGAAGAAGAGGCCTGAGAAATCGCTCACGTCATTCCGTCGCAGTACCGGCGCGAGGAACAACGATGGCCGGACGACTGTACGGTTTCGTGGGGGTGGGCATAAACGCCTCTATCGGAAAATCGATTTCCGTCGCGACAAGACCGGAATCCCGGGCACCATTGCCGCTCTTGAGTACGATCCTAATCGGTCGGCTCGGATTGCTTTGGTGCATTATAAGGACGGCGAGAAACGATATATCCTGGCGCCGGTCGGCTTAAAAGTCGGGGATGTGGTGCAGTCCGGTGTTGGATCGGAAGTTCGTACCGGGAATGCGTTGCCCCTGTCCAGTATGCCGTTGGGTACCACCATTCATAATATAGAGTTGAAGCCAGGGAAAGGCGGCCAGCTGATTCGTAGTGCTGGAGGCGCGGCGCAGGTGATGGGACGTGATGGTGACTATGTGCAGGTGAGGCTAAGGTCCGGAGAAATGCGCAAAGTTCTTTCAACCTGCCTGGCAACCGTTGGACAGGTTGGGAATACGGATCATGAGAATATTAATGTCGGGAAGGCGGGCCGCAATCGATGGCTGGGCCGGCGACCGAATGTGCGTGGTGTCGTGATGAATCCGGTCGACCACCCGCATGGTGGCGGCGAAGGAAAATCCGGACAGGGTAACCCCCATCCAGTTTCTCCGTGGGGTCTTCCGACCAAGGGCTACAAGACCAGGAACAATAAAGCGACGGACAAGTTCATTATTTCCCGCCGCAAGTAGGAGTACGCGATGCCGAGGTCAGTCAGTAAGGGCGCATTTGTTGACGACCATCTGCTCCAAAAAGTGGAGCGGATGAATCAGAATAAGGATCGTAAGATCATCAAGACCTGGTCGCGACGGTCTACGGTCATCCCCGATATGATCGGACATACGTTCGCGGTGCATAACGGGAAGAAATTTATTCCGGTCTTCGTAACGGAAAATATGGTCGGGCACAAGTTGGGAGAGTTTGCTCCAACCAGGTTCTTTAAAGGGCATGGGCACGCCAGGACAGAGAAGTCGGTCGCCCTCAAGTAGGCGGCAGGCGTAAGTCTCGGTACACTCGATTTGGATAGGACGGTTATGGCTGAAGCACAAGCAGTTTTGCGTTTTGTACGTATCTCTCCGAGGAAAGCACGCCCGGTGATCGATTTGATCCGGGGGCAGCAAGTTCCCATGGCCTTGGCGTTGCTTCGAAACTTGCCACGCCAGGCGTCGAAGGTGGTGGAAAAGCTTTTGAGGTCTGCCGTAGCCAATGCGGAACAAAAAGAAATGGGCGACAGTGATTCGATGGTGGTGTCAAAGGCATTCGTTGATTGTGGGCCGACCTTAAAACGTTTTCGGTCTCGATCTCAGGGGCGTGCGAATGCGATTCAGAAGCGTATGAGTCATATTACTGTCGTCGTGTCGGCTGCAAGTGTGAAGGAAAAAAAGTAGATAGAGGCGAATAACGGGACGGATTCATTTCCTGTCTGAGTGAGGCACAAGTCGTTATGGGGCATAAGACACATCCGATCGGATACCGGCTAGGATACAACGTCACGTGGTCATCTCGGTGGTATGCCAGCAAAGATTATGCGAAGTTGCTCCATCAGGATATCAAGATCCGCAAGATGGTTAAGCAGCGTCTCTTTCATGCCGGCGTGGCCAAGGTCGAAATCGAGCGATCTGGAGATCAGACGCGGGTGATTATTCATACTGCGCGCCCAGGTATCATCATCGGTCGTAAGGGGGCTGAGGTCGATAAGCTCAAAGCGGAGTTGGCGAAGAGCTACGGCGGCCAGGTCTACATTACGGTGAAGGAAATCAAGAAGCCGGAGCTGGATGCCCAATTGGTCTGTGAAAACGTTGCGACCCAGTTGGAAAAGCGGGTGGCGTTCCGCCGGGCCATGAAGCGAAGTGTGCAGTCCGCGCTCCGTCTTGGAGCCCAGGGTATCAAGATTATGGTTGGGGGCCGTCTTGGCGGGGCCGAGATCGCACGCTCAGAGTGGTACCGCGAAGGCCGTGTGCCTCTGCATACGCTCCGGGCGGATATCGACTACGGGTTTGCGGAAGCCCACACGACGATGGGGCAGATCGGAATCAAGACCTGGATCTATAAGGGCGAAGTTCTTCCCTTGCAGCCGCTCAACAAAGATTCGGTATTTGACCGTAGGCTTGGGTAAGTAAAGGGGACAACGTGTTAGCACCAAAGAAAGTCAAGTTCCGTAAAATGATGAAGGGGCGTATGACCGGCAAGGCCTATCGTGGCAGCCAGATTACCCTCGGAGAGTTTGGGCTCAAGGCGCTTGAGCCGGGCTGGATCACCAGCAGGCAGATTGAGGCGGCGCGTATCGCGATCACTCGGTGTGTGAAACGCGGCGGTCAGGTGTGGACGAGAATTTTCCCCGATAAGCCCATCACCAAGAAGCCGGCTGAGACTCGAATGGGTAAGGGTAAGGGCAACCCGGAATACTGGGTCGCCGTCGTCAAGCCGGGCCGTATTCTCTATGAGATGGATGGCGTGACGCCGGATGTCGCCAAGGAGGCATTCCGCTTGGCCTCGCATAAGCTGCCCATCGCAACGAAGTGTGTTGTTCGCGGCGAGTTTTAGCGCTGATCGAACCGTACGGAAGGGTAAGGGGAACGCATTCATGGATCTGAAGGAATTACGGCAGCTTACGGGGCCTGAACTGGCGGAGAAAACACAGCAGCTCACGCAGGAGCTCTTCAATCTTCGTTTTCAGATGGGAACCGGACGGTTGGAAAACCCGATGCAGCTGCGAAAGACGAAGCGGTCCATTGCCAGGGTAAAGACGATTCAGCGCGAGCTCGCGCAGGCCGATCCAATTTCTACCGCGGCGAAAGGGGCTTGAGGATGGGAGAGTCAGCGAATAAGCGGCGCGAATGGGTCGGACGTGTGGTCAGCAATAAAATGAATAAGACTGTCGTCGTCGAGATCGAGCGGTCGGTTATTCACCCGCTCTACCGGAAGGTGCTTCGACGGGTGACGAAATTCAAGGCCCACGATGAAGAGAATGCCTGCAAGATCGGCGACCGTGTGCGCATGGTCGAGACGCGGCCCATCAGTAAAGATAAACATATGCGGGTTGTCGAGGTTGTAGAAAAGGGACGGCGTGGCGAGTAGGTTCAGATCGTGCGGAGAGTAGAGGAAATACCGGGACTATGATTCAAAGCTATACATACATGGACGTGGCCGATAACTCCGGTGCCAAACAGGCCATGTGTTTTCATGTCCTTGGTGGAACCAGGCGCCGCTATGCTTCGCTTGGAGACATTGTCGTCGTGGCTGTCAAGGAGGCCATTCCTGCGGCAACGGTTAAAAAGGGCGATGTGAGCCGTGCCGTGGTCGTGAGGACGACGAAGGAAGTGCGTCGCGAAGATGGTTCCTACATCAAGTTCGATCGGAATGCCTGTGTATTGATCAATAAGGACGGTGACCCCGTTGGGACTCGTATCTTTGGGCCGATCGCGCGCGAGCTGCGCTGGAAAAAGTTCATGAAGATTATTTCTCTAGCTCCGGAAGTGCTTTAGCGAAGGTGGGGACGGCGGGATGAATAAGCAGGCATTGAAAAAGGGTCGGATTCGTAAGGGCGATGTGGTGGTCGTGATCGCCGGGCGCGATCGCGGCAAGTCAGGGAAAGTGCTTTCGATTGATCTTGGGGTGGGAAAGGTTGTGGTCGAAAAGTTGAACATGATCAAGCGCCATACCAAGCCCAATCAAAAAGTCAAACAAGGCGGCATTCTCGAACGGGAAGCGCCTCTTGCGGTCTCAAACGTGATGTATCTGTGTCCGGTGACGCAGAAGCCGACCCGGCTTGGCGTGCGAACGCTTGATGATGGCCGGCGGGTCCGGTTCAGTAAAAAATCGAACGACTCAGTCGAGTAGGAGTGAGGACGCCGGATGGCGAAGGTTGAATCAGGAAAAGGCAGTAAGACGTCGGAGCGAAAGCCGCCCAAGAAGAAAGAAGGGGCATCGGCGCCGCAGGCGATGGACCAGGGCAGCGAAGAGTCCAAGTTCAAGCCCCGGATGCGCGAGACCTATTTGCAGAAGGTTGTGCCGGCGCTCATGAAAGAGTTCGGTTACAAGAATATCATGCAGGTTCCGAAGCTTGAACGGATTGTGTTAAACGTGGGAATGGGAGAAGCCATTCAGAACGTGAAGCTGCTGGAGAGCGCCGCCGGTGAATTGGGTGCGATTACCGGGCAGAAGCCTTTGATTACAAAAGCGAAGAAAGCCATTGCCACTTTCAAGCTGCGCCAGGGGATGCCGATCGGCACAAAGGTCACGTTGCGCAGTCGCAGGATGTGGGAGTTCTTCGATCGTCTTGTGACGTTATCCTTGCCGCGGATTCGAGATTTCCGTGGTGTTTCGCCAAAATCGTTCGATGGCCGGGGTAATTATACGCTGGGACTCAAAGAGCAGCTCATATTTCCCGAGATCAAGTACGACGAGGTGGCATCCATCCATGGCATGGATATCACGATTGTCACGACCGCCAGGACCAACGATGAGGGCCGGGCACTATTGAAGCATTTAGGTATGCCATTCCGGGCGTAACGTTACGCGAAGGAGCTGCAGGTGTCGAGATTAGCGCTCAGAAATAAATCGGCCGTCAAGGCGAAGTTTCCAGTCAGAGACTATCACCGGTGCGAGATATGCGGACGGGTGCGAGGGTTCTTGCGCCGATTCCGTATGTGCAGAATTTGCTTTCGATTATTGAGCCTGAAGGGTGAGATTCCAGGGGTTCGGAAATCGAGTTGGTAGGCTATCCGCTCTCCGCGTTACCGGGGCGGTGATCCGCATCCGGTCATACGAAGAATGTCGGTGAAAGGGTTGGTATGGTTACAGATCCCATTAGTGATTTATTAGTACGATTGCAAAACGGGTTTCGTCGACGCCACGATGTCGTGAGCGTCCCCGCCTCCCGTCTCAAGCGCGAGCTTCTTCGGATTCTCCAGAACGAGGGATATATTCAAGGCGTTGAGGCGGATGTCGCGGATGGGCATCCTGTGTTGAAAGTGCAATTACGGTATGTGGCGGAAGGGCAACCCATGGTTACCGGTATGCAGCGGGTGAGCAAGCCGGGCCGCCGTGTCTATGTGGGGATCAAGGATATCCCTCGAGTCAAAAACGGTATTGGCGTGGCGATCTTGTCTACATCGAAGGGGTTGATGACAGATCAGGATTCTCGCCGTGCCGGGCTGGGTGGAGAAGTTCTGTGCTCGGTGTGGTAATGGTTGCTGCGACTGGATTGTCATTGCGGCGGCGAGTGAGAGGAACGAGGCATCGATGTCACGCATAGGGAAAAAACCGATCCAGATTCCTGCTGGAGTGGATGTCAAAGTCGCCGGGCCTCTCGTGTCTGTGAAGGGCCCGCTAGGGAAGCTCGATTGGTCGTTGTCATCGGGCCTTGGGGTTTCCATTGCGAATGGACAGCTCGTGGTGAGCCGGTCGAATGAAGACCGTCAAGTCCGTGCCATGCATGGACTAACTCGCGCGGAGCTGAGTAACATTGTTCAAGGTGTGACGAAGGGCTATGAGCGTAATCTTGAAATCACCGGAGTCGGGTATAAGGTCGCTGTGCAGGGCCGTTCGATGAGCTTCAGCCTAGGCTATATCAATCCGGTTATCTATCCGATTCCGGTTGGAATCGATGTGAAGGTGGATAAACAAACGCTGATCAATGTGAAGGGGCCAGACAAGCGATTGGTGGGGCAGGTCGCGGCTGATTTGCGATCCCTCAAGCCCCCCGACGTCTATAAGCAAAAGGGCGTTCGTTATGCAGGGGAAGTGCTGCGTAAGAAGGCCGGGAAGACAGGAAAGTAAGGTGTTCCATGAATAGCGCAGATAAAGCGAGCCAGTTAACTAGACGAAAACAGCGGGTGCGGAAGAGAGTCTTTGGGACAGCTGAGCGTCCACGTCTCAATGTGTTTCGCAGCCGCTCTCATATCTATGCCCAGATCGTCGATGATCTCAAAGGGGCCACCTTGGCCGCCGCGTCCTCCCTGGATAAGTCTCTCCGCACATCGGTGAAGTCTACCGGCAGCATCGATGGCGCCAAGGCTGTTGGAAAGTTGTTAGCCGAACGGGCTAAGGCCGCTAAGGTAGAGGCTGTGGTATTTGATCGCGGCGGTCGAATGTACCACGGACGCGTCAAAGCGTTGGCCGAGGCATCGCGTGAAGGCGGTCTGAAATTTTAGGAATCTTAACCTAACGACCGGAGAGGGTAACAAGCGTGCGAGTTAATCCAGATGAACTAAGCCTGAAGGACAAAGTTGTCTTTATCAACCGCGTGGCCAAAGTTGTGAAGGGTGGAAAGCGCTTCAACTTTTGCGCGTTGGTTGTCGTCGGGGATGGACAGGGATGGGTGGGTATCGGGAAAGGGAAGGCGGCCGAAGTGCCTGTCGCAAT